>NZ_POTY01000579.1 GCF_003236315.1 Micromonospora craterilacus | reverse complement strand
GCGTCAGGCCAACGGATGAACGGCATTCAGTTGCTAGCTCATCTATGGTTTTCAGTCGATTACCGCACTTTTCACCCAACAAATAACGGGCCAGTGTCGTGATGACGACGCCTTCTTTTTTGATAAACGTTCGACGCATAGTAAATTTTCAATAAAGTGAATATTTATATCTTCATAAAAATGAAGATAAGTCGCAACTGCGAGATGTGGAAACGGCGAGGCGCTTCACATTTTTTCGGATTATTGCAAATGAGGATAAAAAAACCGGGTTTCCCCGGTTTTTGGCATTAATGTTAAATTACGGCTTCGCCACAAAACCAATCGCTTCGTACACCGCTTTTAGCGTACGGGAAGCGTGCGCGCTGGCTTTTTCCGCGCCATCTTTCATCACCTGTTGCAGGAAGGCTTCATCGTTGCGGAAACGGTGATAGCGTTC
>NZ_POTY01000578.1 GCF_003236315.1 Micromonospora craterilacus | reverse complement strand
GTGTTACAGAAGTCGAAGCAGCGTCTGTCACTAGTCACGATAAGCCGCACTTGATTGCAATCACGTACACGGCCAAATCACAGACCGCAACCGTTGCGTTTGTGGATGTAACGAGTGGTAAAACACTACCTACGACGGTAGTAACTGGGGCTTATGGCACTACGAATGGTTATTCGCCCGTTTCACAAATTGCTGCGTATGAACAACTAGGCTATCGATTAGTTTCGAATAATGTTCCGACGACTGGCATCATTTTTGATCAAGATGACGTCATTAAGTCATACACGGTCAAGCTAGCGCATCAAATGACGACGGTCACGCCAACTAAGCCTGGTCAACCAGGTCAACCAGTTGATTCCGCTCATCCAGAAGGGCCCAAGTACCCAGCTGGTACTGGGCTTAAAGATTTAACAACTAGTGTTCAGCGAGTCATTACC
>NZ_POTY01000577.1 GCF_003236315.1 Micromonospora craterilacus | reverse complement strand
CTATCAGATCGCAGATTTGCGCTAAGATTAATCATCAAATGATTGACTGTTTACAGTCAGAGCGAGAGCATTAAAAATTTGCAATACCTGCAAATGCAGGTATAATAAAACACAAGAAAGGGAAACAGGTTCTCTTTCATCCAGAGCCCAAAGTGGGCGGGAGGTTAAAAATGCAAAACTACGCTAAATCTGTAGCCACAGAGATTTTACGTCAACTTGGTGGTAATCGTTTTATTGTTATGACTGGTGCTAAAAGTTTTTCTTACTTTGATTAAAACGGTGAGTGTGGGTTAACTTTCCGTTTGCCGTCAAATTTTGCAATGAAAGGCATCAACTTAGTAAAAATTAAACTGGATTTTACTGATACGTACCAGGTGAAATTTTCTCGTGTACGTGGTGCTGAAGTTAAAGATATTTCAAGATTCGATAATATCTATTG
>NZ_POTY01000576.1 GCF_003236315.1 Micromonospora craterilacus | reverse complement strand
ATACAAACCAATGTTGTGGTATTTGTATATGCTCTTGGTGTTCAATTCAAAGGCCAAGTTATTTTGAATGGCAACTTTGAAGATGTTAGTGAGCAAGACTCCGGCCGTAGTCGAGAATTGACCAGACGTCAAACTTAATCTCCGTACCCCATAATCGAAGTGAGCTAACACATCGGCGTCATGGAATTCGTTGATTCCCTTCCACATCAACTGGTAATACTGATCCGTCACTTGGAGCGGATCTAAGTGCGAGACAATGTCACTTCCAAAGTCTTTCGTACCATCTTGATGGAAACTTAGTAACTTAATATCGAACGTATGGTGGGCTAAATAGTCTTTAATCTTATCTGCTTGTCCGGCTGACATCCCGATTTCAATTCCTTTATGAACTCGTTTGCCCGTCGCTTTTTTCAAACGTTCAATTTCGGCCACGTATTTAG
>NZ_POTY01000575.1 GCF_003236315.1 Micromonospora craterilacus | reverse complement strand
AGGTGAGAGTGATCACGCGGGGATCGGTGGAGAGGAACCAGCCGACCCGGACCTGCCGGCCGCGTGCCGGGAACCGGTCCGGGATGTGCCGCCACGCGTCCCGATGGACGCCTACCCGCAGCGTGGTGCGGCCCAGTCGCTGGTCGACGGCGGCGACGAGAGCGGGCAGTTCGGCGGCGGCGTCGCGGGAGCAGGGCCACCAGGCCCCGTCCACGACGGACAACCGGTCCGGCGCCAGATGGAATCGCAGACGCGCCGATGGCACGCGGCTGGGTGGTGTGCGTTGGGGAACAAGTGTCGGCGTCATGGTCGCCTGGCCCATCCAGGCCCTCCGGAGAGGGCCGGTGGTGGTTCGCCGGGGGCGACGCCGGCCTGAGTGCCAACGCTCGAAAAGTCCTCGGTACCTTTAAGCCTACCTCACCACGTCCGATAAGAGGGCGGC
>NZ_POTY01000574.1 GCF_003236315.1 Micromonospora craterilacus | reverse complement strand
GCCCCGCACGGCCGGGAGACCGCGCCGGCCGGGGAGCCCGGGGATGACCGGGCAACTCTTCGCCTTCCGCTTCGACTCGCGGTTTCGTCCGCTGTTGGCCCTGCTCGGGGTCCGGCCGTCGACCGCCTGGGTGCGGGTCGACGCCGACGACCTGGCGGTACGGTTCGGGCCGTGGCGGCTGCGCACCCGCCGGGAGAACGTCGCCGGGGTCGAGGCCGGTGGTCCGTACCGCTGGTGGCGGGCGATCGGGCCGCACCTGTCCGGCGCCGACGCGGGCGTCACCTTCGGCAGCACCACCGCCGCCGGCCTCTGCGTCCGGTTCACGCGACCGGTGCCCGCCCTGCTGCCCGGCGGCTGGCCGCGTCACCCGGGGATGACGGTGACCGTCGCTGATCCCGCCGCGCTGGCCCGCGCCCTGGCCGCGCCGGCCGGTGGCTGAGCGC
>NZ_POTY01000573.1 GCF_003236315.1 Micromonospora craterilacus | reverse complement strand
GACCTTGCCGGTGACCAACCGGGCGGCGGGTGCCACCCGCAGGGCGGCCACGTTCTCCCGGATCACCCGGGCGGCACGCGCGTTGGCGGGCACCGTGGTGGTGTACCGACGAGCGCGAGGGGGCACGACCATGGAAACCGGCTATACCGTCGAACAGCTTCGGGCCGCCGCGACCGATGCGATCCGCGCGCCGTCCCTGCACAACGTCCAGCCGTGGCGGTTCCGGCTGCGCGACGGCGGGATCGAGGTGCTCGTCGACCCGGCCCGCCGGCTGCCCGCCACCGACCCGAGCGGCTGGGGTGCCCGCGTCGCCGGCGGGGCGGCCCTGTTCAACCTGCGCCTGGCCCTGGCGGTGGCGGGCACCCCGGCGACGGTGCGGCTGCGCCCGTACCCGGCGGAACCGGACGTGGTGGCCCGGCTGCTGCCGGACCTGCCGCGCCGACC
>NZ_POTY01000572.1 GCF_003236315.1 Micromonospora craterilacus | reverse complement strand
GTCTCCGGTCCGCCGCAGCCGGTGTCGGGTCCGCCCCAGCCGGTCTCCGGCCCGCCGCAGCCCGTGTCCGGTCCGCCCCAGCCGGTGTCGGTTCCGCCGCAGCCGATCTCCCCGTCGCCGCACTCCGTCTCGGGTGGTCCGGTGTCGGGTGCCCCCTCCTGGGGCGCACCGGTGTCGGCCGCTCCGGCTTCGCCTGCTGCCTGGCCCGCACCCGACGGGACCGGCCAGATGCCGCCGACGGCGGTCGGTGCGACGTCCGAGCCGCCGCCGTCCGACCCGTTGACGGGGCTGGGGCGCAGGATCAAGCCCTCGGAGCCGCCGAAGCGGCAGACCGGGCTCTGGGTCGCGGTCGCCGTGCTCCTCCTGGTCGCCGCCGTTGGCGGCGGCGCGGGCGTCTGGGCAATCTCGGCGAGCGGGCCGGATCCCACGTCGACGGGCCCCACCC
>NZ_POTY01000571.1 GCF_003236315.1 Micromonospora craterilacus | reverse complement strand
ACCTGCGCCTGCCGGGCGCGAGCGGCCTGGACGTGCTCACGCACTGCCAGTCGTTTGGCACGGGCATTCCCGTGGTGCTTGTCACCGGCCATGGCGACATCACGATGGCCGTGCAGGCCATGCGCGAAGGCGCGTTCGACTTCATCGAGAAGCCGTTTCCCGCCGAACGCTTGACCGAGACGGTGCGTCGCGCCGTCGAACGCCGCGCGCTGGAGTTGGAAAACCGCGCACTGCGTCGTGAACTGGCCGGCCCGGCGGCTGGCACGCGCATCATCGGGCGCTCACCAGCGATGGCCGCCGTACGCGCGCTGATCGAGAACGTCGCGACCACCGATGCGCCGGTGCTCATCAACGGCGAGACCGGCACGGGCAAGGAACTCGTCGCGCGCAGTCTGCACATGCTCTCGCCGCGTCACGACAAGCCGTTCATCGCGCTGAACTGCGG
>NZ_POTY01000570.1 GCF_003236315.1 Micromonospora craterilacus | reverse complement strand
GCCATACAGAAAGCACTAGCATTCAGAACTCCTGTGAAAGCGGCATAGTGGTCGCCTGCCCAGGAGTTTTGCTATGACCCGTAATCGTGCTGAACGTCGCCACCCTATGATGCGATTAAAAAAACTCATCGTCGCGCTGATGATTGACGTCAATGCTATCGGATGATACCGGGGGGTTCCGGAAGGAATTCCTTGTTTCCCGAACTGTTACCAACAAAATTATAACGATGAACAAGTAAAGACCGGTTGGTTGCAGTACTGACCGGTCTGTGATGGATGATTAATTTCACCTTAAATCCTGGTGCTGTTAGGATGCTGACGTTTTTCGGCTACACCATTCAGATTATGCAAATAAATATCTCTGAATATAATATATTCATAGCACCCATAATTCATCCTGGGCGATAACTAAACCATTTTTGAGTAATAAATGAAACAACTGCAA
>NZ_POTY01000056.1 GCF_003236315.1 Micromonospora craterilacus | reverse complement strand
GCCCCGTCGCCCGAGTCGCCGGCCCAGCCACCCGCGTCGCCCGGGTACCCGCCCGCCGGGGCGGCGTTCGATCCGAGGGTGGCGGTGCCTCCGCCGGGTGGCTACTTCGGGCCCGGTCCGGTCGCGGCGCCCGTACCCGCGCAGGGCCAGCCGGCGGCGCGTCCCGCCGGGCCGCTGGACGTCAACGCCGCCCGGCTGGACGACCTTGCGGCGCTGCCCGGCTTCGACCCGCAGCGCGCCCGGTACGTGCTGGCCGAACGGGACCGGCGGGGCGGCTTCGGCAGCCTGCCCGAGTTCGTCGCCGCCGCCAACCTGGCCCCACACGAGTACGCGCGACTGCGCGACGGCCTGGTGTGCACGCCGCCCGCCGGCCCCCCACCGGGGCGACCGCCGCAGGGCCGCGTCCTGGATGTCTGAGCCTGGCCCGGCCCCTCGCCGCGGCGCGGAGACGGTGGCCCTGGCCCGGTTCCTTCCCGCCACCCGAGCCGAAGGGCCGGGTGAGCGAACCGCCATCTGGGTGCAGGGCTGCGCCATCCGCTGCCCCGGTTGCTTCAACCCGCACCTGTGGAGCTTCCGGGGCGGGGAGCAGGTCGCCCCGGCCGACCTGGTACGCCGGGTGCTCGCCGCCGGCACCGAAGGGCTGACGCTGCTGGGCGGCGAGCCCTTCGACCAGGCGGCCCCGCTGGCGGAGGTCGCCATCGGCGTACGCGACGCCGGACGCTCGGTAATGACCTTCACCGGCTACACCCGCTCGCGGTTGACGGCGGCGGTCGACGCCGGCCGGGACGACGTCGCGGCCCTGCTCGCCGCGACCGACCTGCTCGTCGCCGGGCCGTTCGAGGCCGACCGGATCGACACCAAGCGGCCCTGGGTGGGCTCCACCAACCAGGAGTTCGTGCTGCTCAGCGACCGTTTCCCGGGTCTGCTCGACGGCCTGTCGGGCAGCCCGGACCGGGTCGAGATCACAGTGGACGCGACCGGACGGGTCGAGGTCAACGGCTGGGCCGAGGTGGCGGCTCTCGACGAGTTGCTGGCCATGGTGGGCCGCCCGCCACCCCGCCGGCCGAGTGCCGCCCGGCGCTAGCGGGCCAAACGGTGGGTTCGGCTCGGCTGAACAGACCCTTTGCATCTGGATGAAGGTGCACCAAGATTGCCGGAACATCCGGCACACGGGGGTAGGGGAGCCGGATACCCACAGAGGAAGGACGTGGCACATCGTGGTGCCTTTCTCCGGTAGGAGACTGCTTGCCGGTATCGCGGCCAGCACCCTCCTGGGCACGGTGGCGCTGGCAAGCCCGGCGTCGGCGGACCCGAACAACAACTCGGCCAAGAAGCTGACCAAGGCGGTGACGGTCGAGGGTGTGTTCAAGCACCTCGACAAGTTCCAGGCCATCGCCACCGCGAACAACGGCACGCGTGCCTCCGGCACTCCGGGCTACGACGCCAGTGCCGACTACGTGGCCGGGCTGCTGAAGAAGGCCGGCTACAAGGTCAGCCGGCAGCAGTTCGACTTCGCGTTCTACGAGGAGTTCGGCTCCTCGTTCGCCCAGGTGGCACCGAACCCGACCACCTACCAGGCGGGCGTCGACTACGACCTGATGGACTACTCCGGCGACGGGGTTGGGCAGGGGCAGGTCGTCGCGGTAGACCTCAACCTCACGCCGCCGCGCGCCTCGACGTCCGGCTGCGAGGCCAGCGACTTCGCCGGCATCAACGTGGTCGGCAAGATCGCGCTCATGCAGCGCGGCACCTGCGGGTTCGGGGACAAGGTCGCCAACGCCGAGGCCGCCGGCGCTGCCGGTGCGATCATCATGAACCAGGGCAACGGCACGCCGGAGGCCAACCCGGACCGTTGGGAGCTCTTCGCCGGCACGCTCGGCGCGCCGGTCGGCATCCCGGCGGTCTCGGTGTCCTACGACACCGGGGCGCAGTTCGCGGCGACCCCGGGTCTGGTCCTGCGGATCGAGGCCGACACCACCTCGGAGGTCCGGAGCACCGAGAACGTCTTCGCCCAGACCAAGGAGGGCCGCACCGACAACGTCGTGGTGGCCGGGGCGCACCTCGACTCGGATCCGGCGGGGCCGGGCTACAACGACAACGGCACCGGCAGCGCCGCGCTGCTCGAGGTCGCGTTGCAGATGGCCAAGGTGAAGCCGAACAACGCGGTTCGCTTCGCCTGGTGGGGCGCGGAGGAGGCGGGCCTGATCGGCTCGCAGTACTACGTGGACAGCCTGACCGAGCAGGAGATCGCGAACATCGCGCTCTACCTGAACTTCGACATGATCGGCTCGCCGAACTACGTGTTCGGCGTGTACGACGGCGATGACTCCGCGCAGGAGGGTGCGGGCCCTGGTCCGGAGGGTTCGGCGCAGATCGAGAAGGTGTTCGAGGACTTCTTCGCCTCCCGCAAGCTGCCCACCGTGCCGTCCGACTTCACCGGTCGGTCGGACTACGGGGCGTTCATCGACGTCGACATCCCCGCCGGTGGCCTGTTCACCGGTGCGGAGGGCCGCAAGACGGCCGCCGAGGTCGCCCTCTTCGGTGGCCTGGAGGGGGAGGCCTACGACCCCTGCTACCACCAGGCCTGCGACAGCCTTACGCCGGTCGCTGACGGTGCCGACGCCGCGCTGTACCAGGCGCTGGGGAAGAAGTACAAGCTCAAGGGCAACGTCAACGTCTTCGCGCTCGACGTCAACGCCGACGCCGTCGCCACCGCGGTGATCACGTTCGCGTTCGACACCTCGGCCGTGAACGGCGTGAAGTCGCCGGGCAAGTCGCACGGCAAGGGCAAGGGGCACGGCCACAAGCACGGCCACGGGCACGCCTGGAAGTAACCGAGCGTCCCGCTGAGCGGGCCGGGTCCCACACCGGGGCCCGGCCCGTTCGTGTCACTCGGGTGGCCGGGCCGATCGGGTCAGCCGCCAGTGCTGCCGCTTGCCGTCGTCGCGGACCACCACGCCGTAGCGGCCCAACTCCGCGCGCAGTTCCCCGGCCTCCTCGCCCCGGTCGCGTTCCACCGCCTCCTGCCGGGCCCGCAGCAGCGCGTCCGCGCCGGCCGGCAGCCCGGGCAGGCCGGGCACCCAGCGACGGTACGCCGCCCGGTGCGGATCCTCCGCCACCCACGGCCAGCCGTGCTCGCGGAACGCCCCGGCCAACTGGGCGGCCGGCAGGTCGGAACGCTGCCGGACCAGTTCGCCGTCGTCCCCGTCGAGCAGCACCAGATCCTTGCCGTCGACGAAGGCCACCCGGGTCTCCGACCGGCCCACCTCCCGCTCGGTGCTGCCACGGCGCAGCCGGACCCGGCTGCCGTCCACGGTGACCCGCACCCGCTCGGCGGTGCCGATCGCGGCGATCACCAACCCGGCCAGTACGCCGACTCCCACCCCGCCAGCCAGGGCGTACCCCTCGTTCAGCCTGTCGACCAGGCGGAACAAGCCCTGTAGTGGTGCCCAGGGCAGGTCGGCCACCCAGCCCGCACCGAGGGCGAGCAGGCCGCCCGCCGCGCCGCCGAGCACCGGGATCCCGCCCCAGAGCACCAGCAGTTCGCCAGCGTCGCCGCCGACCACGGTCGGCGTGCCGTACGACGTCATGCCACCTCCTGACGCATCGTCCGGACCAGCCCGGCGAGCAGGGGTACGCCCAGCCACACCAGCAGCGAAACCCCGAGTCGCCCCCACTGCCCGGCGGTCATCTCGGCTTCGAACAATGACTGCATGGTGCACCCCGGTGTCCAGCCACTCGCCGGCGCGGTTCAGCGGCCGGACCAGATCGCCCTGCTCGTACCCGACGCCGGGCTGGTCTGAGCGGGTCCGCCGGCAAGCATTACCGGGGATTGAACTATCCCGTCCTGGAAGCCGTACCAATGCGCGAGGTGCGGTGCTGAAGCGCACCGCTACCGGAGCTGCGGGAGGTCTGCCGTGCGAGTTGATGAGCAATCGACGGATCCCATCGATCAGATTCTGGGCGACTTGCCGGTTCCGGCGCCGTTGACCCCTGAGGATGTCCGGCTGGCGGTCCGGGCGGTGGTCGTGCACGCGGCGGAGGAATGGCCCTCGGGGGCGCTCTGCCGTAACGACGGTGCCCGGTTCCCCTGCCGGCTGCACCGCTGGGGCCGGCGGGTGCTGCTGAACCACGGGCTCAACGAGCGGCAGCTCGACGCCCTCATCCGGCACGGCAACCCGTTCGTGCACGTGCCGTTCCCGTTCCTGGTGAACGGGCCCGCACCGACCCGTACCCCGGCGGTCCGTCCGGCGGGGGCCGCCGGCTACCCGGCGCGCGGTCCGGTGCCGCGGGTGTCCGCTCCGGTGGTGCGGCCCGGCATCCGGACCTCGGGCTCCGGCCGGCCGGTGGCACCCCCCGCCACCGCGCCGCGCTGGCCGCGGGCGAGCTGAACGGCTCGCCCGCGGCCATACGACGCCGGCCCGGAGCGCGCGGTCCCCACCCCGCCCGCGCCCCGGGCCGGCGTCGCTAGGACCTGTGTCGAAGCCCCTGGCCGGCCTGCGGCGGGCCCAGGCGACAACCGGCGGCGTTGGGGATTGGTCCGGATACAACACCGGTATCCGGACCAATCCC
The DNA here is from genome assembly GCF_003236315.1 of Micromonospora craterilacus. GTDB lineage: Bacteria > Actinomycetota > Actinomycetes > Mycobacteriales > Micromonosporaceae > Micromonospora > Micromonospora craterilacus. The sequence continues at coordinate 26,036 of NZ_POTY01000056.1, read as the reverse complement.
CGCCTTGCCGGATCGTCGCCTGGACTCCGCCTCGGCTCGACCGAGGACTTCGACACGGGCCCTAGTCGCTGCTGGCGGCGATCCCGCAGTTGGGCGCGGCCTGGTAGGTGGAGTTCGGGCTGCGGTCCCGGTTGTTCTCCCGCCGGGAGTCGAGGTGGACGTGGTTGTTGTGGCCCTGCACGCCGGGGCCGAGGATGCCGCTGAATCCGTGGTTGCGGGCCTCGCGGGCGATCTGGCAGAGCGACCTGCTGCGCGAGACGACATCGGCGGCGTTGCCGTACAGGTGCTGGCTGTCCGTCGCCCCGCCCACCTGGCTGTTGCAGGTGCGGCTGCGGAAACCGCTGCTGACGGTCAGTGGCCGGTCGCCGAGGCTCTTCCGCAGCGCCTCCAGCTTCCACATCGTACGCAGGGCGTTCTGCCGGGTCTCGGCGGCGCTCAGGGGGCCACCGGTCCACCCGCCCCGGCCGCAGCCGTCGTCCATCTCGCTCCAGGTGAAGTGCCGGGGCGTGCAGTCGTTGTCCTGGAGTTCGTACAGCTTCGCGAAGGTCTGCGGCCCGGCGATCCCGTCGACCCGCAGGTCGTACGCGGACTGGAACCGGCGTACCGCGGCGGCGGTCTTCGGGCCGTACCGGCCGTCGAGCTCCACGATGTTGCGGTTGCCGGCCCAACCGGCGACCCGCAGCTGCAACTCCCGCACATCGCTGCCGGAGCGTCCCTGGTAGAGGTTGCGGTTCCAGGTGTAGCAGCCGTCGGCGTGGGCTGCTGGCGCGGCGACCACCGCGGCGATCGCGGTGCCCGGCAGGGCCAGGGCCAGGGCGACGACGGCCCGCTTCAAGGTGTGTACGCGCACAGAAGTCTCCCAATATGAGAGGGAATGGGATGGCATTCGGGACTTCGACCATCTCGTCCCGCGAAGTCCACCCTTGCAGCCTGAGCAGTGAGTCAGCGGCGATTAACGAGAATTGTCCTCATGATTCGCGGTACCTGAGGATCAGCTGGGAAATCCGCCGTTCTGCGAACCGGGCATTCGGCGCTGCGGTGCCGCAGAGGCGCGGATACCGTACGGAAGGTCGCAGCCTGGCGCACCGAGGGTGATGTTCCCGGGCCCGGGTGGGCCGGTAACCTCAGCGCGGGCGACGACCGGGAGGTGGGCGTGGCACGCGGTGGCATCTTCTGCGTCGAGGGCCAGTGGCACCGGGATCTCAACGAGCGCGGATCCGTCCTGCCCACCCTCGAACTGCTGGAACGGCTGGGCCGGGTTCGTTTCATCCACAAGGACGCGGCCACCCGGGACGAGCTGTTCTACTTCCTCGACCGCTGGCTGCTGAAGCAGTACGCCGACTACCGGCTGGGCTTCTTCGCCATGCACGGCGAGCCGAACCGGCTGTGCCTGACCGACTGGCACTCGGTCGAACTCGCCGAGATGGCCGAGCGGATGGCCGGGCGCTGCGAGGGGCGGCGGCTCTATTTCGGCAGCTGCTCGGTGCTGCGCGCCTCCGAGTCGGTGCTGCGCGAGTTCCTCGACGTCACCGGTGCGGCGCTGATCTGCGGCTTCACCCGCGAGGTGGACTGGGTCGAGTCGGCGGCGTTCGAGACCGTCCTACTCGACGTGCTCGCCAACGGCCAGCGGCACAACGCCGCCGAGCTGCGCATGGGTTCGGCGCACTGGGCCCCGCTGGCCTCGTACCTGGGCTTCCGGGTCATCTACGCCAACGGCCGGGCCTGGCGGCCGTCGGTGCGCCCCCGGGTGCCCAGCCAACCGTCCGCCGGCCGTGCCACCTGACGGCTGGCAGACCTGACGGCTGGTAGAAACGAACGATGCCACGCATGATCGCTCGCAACTCCCGGGTCGACCGGGACGGCCTCGTCGAGTTCCTCCGCTCCCGGCACCGGGTGGTGCTGATGACCACCCGCGCCGACGGGCGCCCGCAGTCGTCGCCGGTCGCCGCCGGGGTGGACGCCGCCGGTCGGCTGGTGATCTCCACCTACCCCGAACGCGCGAAGGTCGCCAACATCCGCAGCGACCCGCGGGTGTCGGCGTGCGTGCTCTCCGACGACTGGAACGGGCCGTGGGTGCAGATCGACGGCACCGCCGAGGTGCTCGACCTGCCGGAGGCGCTCGAACCGCTGGTGGAGTACTTCCGCAGCATCTCCGGCGAGCACCCGGACTGGGACGAGTACCGGCAGGCGATGGTGCACCAGGGCAAGTCGCTGATCCGGGTCAACATCACCTCGTGGGGCCCGGTGGCCACCGGCGGTTTCCCGGCCCGGCTGGCCGACTAGGGCCTGTGTCGAAGTCCCTGGCCGGCCTGCGGCGGGCCCAGGCGACGACCGGCGGCGTTGGGGATTGGTCCGGATACAACACCGGTATCCGGACCAATCCCCGCCTTGCCGGATCGTCGCCTGGACTCCGCCTCGGCTCGACCGGGGACTTCGACACAGGCCCTAGGGCGGGGTGCGGCGACAGCCGCACCCCGCCGGTGGTGTCAGTGTCCGGCCGTCGCGTACGTGGCGCAGCCGATCAGCTCCATTGACACCTGGAGGCGCTCCAGGCTGATGTTCTTGGCGATGGTGTCCTCCGGGCTGTGGTACGGCGGCTCCAGCAGCGCCGGAGACTCCTCACCCCGCCAGGAGAAGTTGGCGCTGGCGATGCCGACCTCCTGGAACGACTGGTGGTCGCTGGACCCGCGCTGGGTCACCGGGGAGATCTGCGGCTCGTAGCCGAGCCGCTGCGCCGCGGCGGTGACCTCGTCGGTGGCCCGGTTGCTCTGGCCGGTGAACGACAGCACCCAGTACCGCGTGGCCGGGTCCCAGCTGGTGGCGACCATGTCGTTGTTGTAGACGGCGACGATCCGGTCGCGCTCGGCCTGCGGCAGCTCGCGGACGTAGTAGCGCGAGCCGATGAGCCCCTGCTCCTCGGAACCCCACAGGGCGAACCGCACGGTGGCGTTGACCGGAATCGCCTTCAGCACCCGGGCCAGCTCCAGGGAGAGCACCGTGCCGGAGCCGTCGTCGTTGGCGCCCGGCGCGCCGATGACCGAGTCGTAGTGGGCGCAGACCATGACCACCGGGCCGTTGGGGCCCGACCGTCCGACCCGCTCGGCCAGCACGTTGTGCGAGGTCAGCCCGCGGTGCGCGGTGGTGGTGATGGTCAGCGTCAGCGGGCCGGCGGCGAGCAGCGCCCGCAGCCGGTGCTTCTGCGCCTGGGCCACCCCGACCACCGGGATCGACAGCGGCGAGCTGGCCGAGCCGGGCAGCGTGGGGGAGAACGCCGAGGCACGGCGGGGCTCCACCAGGTCGGCCGGGAGGAAGACCACGCCGACCGCCCCGGCGGCCACGGCCCGCGCCGCCACCGCCTCGCGCTGGGACGCGACGTAGTCCACCAGCACGATCTTGCCGGTGACGTCGGCGGTGAAGTCGGCCGCCGCGCCCGCGCGGACGTCGGCGACCGACGCGGTGACGGAGGTGTCCAGCCCCGCGTGGGCGCTGCCCCCGACCTGCCAGTTGAGGTCGTTGGGCAGGCCGGCCGGCGAGCTGAGCTGGGCGAGGAACTTGTCGGCCACCGCGAACGGCTGCAGGGTCGTGTTGTAGCCGAAGTGGTCGAGCTGGCTGGCGATGTAGTGGGCGGCCCGGCGCTCCGACTCGGTGCCGCCGATCCGCGGCCCGATGTCCTCGGAGAGCACCTTCAGGTGCTCCAGGGCCCGCCGGGTGGACAGCTGCGCGATGACCTTGCGGTCCTGCGGGGTGAGCTTGGGGGCGCCGACCGAGCCCGGCCGCTGGTCGTCGGCGGCCCAGGCGGGCGCGGGCAGCGCCACGACCGCGGCGCCACCGAGGGCGACGGTCAGCATCCGCCGCCGGTTGAGGAAACTTTCTCCAATGGACTGGGACGAATCGTGCGGGGGTGTCACGGTGTCGTCGAGCGAAGCCAAGACGGCATCCTCCTGATTCGAGGCCATACCCGGGTGTCAGGGGTGTGAGACCCGGGTCACAGAGGCTCGAATCTATCCCGCGAGCTGCCGTTTCTCAAGATCAGGGGATCAGTAGGCGGCAGTGAAGCGCATATTCCGGAAACGCGGTTTTTCAATCTCGTCGATTACCGCGACGGCGAGATCCTCGTAACTGAGCACGCTCCGGCCATCGGTATCGGTCACCGGATGCTCGGTTCCGGTGCGGTATTTCCCGGTGCGTTCGCCCGGATGGAACTCCAGCGGCGGCGGGGAGACGTACGTCCAGCTCACCCCGTCGGCCGACGAGCGGTAGAGATCCAGCGCCGCCGCCTGGCCCAACGCCGCGTCCCGATACTCCGGGGGGAAGTCGGGCTCGTCCAGCAGCCGTCCGCCGGCCGGCGTGAGCAGGGTGGCTCCGCCGCCGACGTGGATGACGCGGGGCGCGGCCGGCATCGACTGCAACACGTCGAGCAGGGCCCGCGCCGCGTCGGGCCACAGCGTGTGGTCACCGCCGCCGATCGCCACCACCAGCGCGTCCGCCTCCGGCGCCAACTCCCGTACGCTGCGCTCGCTGGTGGCGTCACCGGTCACCACCCGGACCCCGGCCGGCAGGTACGAGGTGGCCTCCGGCCGGCGTACCGCAGCGACGACCCGGTGCCCCCGGTTGTACGCCTCCGCGACGATCCGCGAGCCCGCGGTGCCGCCCGCCCCGAACACGACTATGTCGCTCACGGTCCCAGGCTATGGACCGACTCCGCCGGCCGTCGGCGGAACGGCGATCCGGGCCCTCAGTCGATCAGCGCGGAGTAGACCAGCTGGCGCAGTTGCGGGCGGATCGGCCAGGTGCTCGACGGCATCAGCTGGGTGAAGAACATCGCGGTGATCTGCTCGGCGGGGTCGACCCAGAACGCGGTGCTGGCCACCCCGCCCCAGTAGTACTCCCCGAGACTGCTCGGCACCCGGCTGGGGATCGGGTCGGCCACCACCGCGAAGCCGAGGCCGAACCCGATCCCGTCCAGGGTCGTCTCGGCGAACCCGCCGGTGGACAGGGTGCCCAGGTCCTGCCCGCCGGGCAGGTGGTTGCGGGTCATGAAACGCACCGTGCGGGGGCCGAGCAGGCGTACCCCGTCCAGCTCGCCGCCGCGCAGCAGCAACTGGGTGAACCGGTGGTAGTCGGCGGCCGACGAGATCAGCCCACCGCCGCCGGAGAGCAGCGCCGGCTTCTCGTACGCCAACCCGCCCAGCGCGTCGTGGCGCACCGCGCGGCCGGTCGCCGGGTCCGGCACGTACAGCGCGGCGAGCCGGGCGGCGTCGGCGCCGTCGACGTACCAGCGGGTGTCGGTCATGTCGAGCGGGCGCAGGATCCGCTCGGTGAGGAAGGTGTCCAGGCTCTGCCCGGAGACCACCTCGATCAGCCGGCCGAGCACGTCGCTGGCGACCGAGTAGCCCCAGGCGGTGCCGGGCTGGAACAGCAGCGGCAGCTCGCCGAACGCCCGGCAGGCCGTGGCCAGGTCGACGCCCGCCGGCGGGTACAGGTCGTAGCCGGCGGCCCGGTACAGGCCGTCGACCACCGAGGTCTGCATGAAGCCGTACGTCAGCCCGGCGGTGTGGGTCAGCAGGTGCCAGACCCGGATCGGCTCGACCGCCGGCACCGTGTACGGCTTGAGCGTCGACCCCTTCGAGTAGACCCGCATGTCGGCGAACTCGGGCAGCCACCGGCCGACCTCGTCGGTCAGCTCGAAGTGGCCCTCCTCCCAGAGCATCATCGCCGCCAGCGAGGTGATCGGCTTGGTCATCGAGTAGATCCGCCAGAGGGTGTCCGCCTCGACCGGCGCGCCGGCCTCCCGGTCCCGCAGCCCGTACGCCGAGCTGTGCGCGATCTCGCCGCGCCGGGTGACGACCACCTGGAACCCGGCCAACCGGCCGTCGTCGACGTACCGGCCGAAGTGCTCGTCGATCCGGGCCAACCGCGCCGGATCGAAGCCGACCTGTTGCGGTTCGATGCTGCCTGCCATGCTCACCCGACCGAACCTACCGGCCGGTACGCGCGTCCGGAAGGCGCGGGTGTCAGTGCCGACGTTTAGCCTGCGGACATGCCGGAGCCGATCGAGGACGTCACCTTCCACGACGAGGACTGGTACGCCGAGGAGCTGACCGACCGGCACTACGTCCGTTGCACCTTCCACCGGGTCGACCTGACCGAGGCGACCAGCCGCGGCGCCGTCTTCGACAGCTGCACCTTCGGCGACGTGCTGTTCAACGTTTCCCGGCACACCGACTCGGCCTTCACCCGCTGCGTGTTCACCCGGTGCAACCTGTTCGAGGCGGAGTTCATCGGCTGCAAGCTGGTGGGCAGCACGTTCGACCGGTGCGACCTGCGCCCGCTGACCGTCGACGGGGGAGACTGGTCGTTCGTCACCCTCGCCGGGGCCGACCTGCGTGGTGCCCGGTTCACCGGCGTACGGATGCGCGAGACCGACCTGGCCGGTGTCGACCTGACCGGGGCGACGGTGCACGGGGTCGACCTGTCCGACGTGCAGTGGCGCGGTGCCCGGCTGTCCGGTGCGGATCTTCGCGGCAGCGACCTGACCGGGTTGGATCCGACGGCCGTGCAGCGTGCCGGGGCCGTCATCGACGTCGGGCAGGCCGTGGCCCTCGCCCATGCCCTCGGCTTCGACGTCCGAGTCTGACGGGCTCACAAACTGGACACACCAATCCGCCCGACTAGCGCGGAAGGTCCCTTGAATGCGAATGTGAAGCAGCCCCACAACCGGGTCGAGTCCGCCGGCGCGAGGCCGGTCCGGCAGAAGTGGAGAGTCGGTGGCGGAGGAACAACCCGCACGGGCCAGCACCTCGGCGTCCCGCCCCACCCGGGCGGCCGGCCACGGTGGATCGGCCCGGCACCGCTCGGCGACGAGCCAACAGCAGCTGCCGGGCCCGGAGGGCGAGAGCCGCTTGGCCGCCCGGCGGCTCGTCCGGGTCCGTCGGCGGCGCCGCTACGCGGTGGAGACGGTCGCGGCCCTCGCCGGCCTGCTGACCCTGGTCGCGTACGTGAACTGGTCGTCGGAGCCCGGCCCGGACGACCAGGCGGAGTCGGACGGCCTGCCGGCGGTGGTCGGGCGGCCGAGCATGGCCAGCCGCGAACCAGCCGCTCCGCCGGTACCGGGGCTGCGGCCCCGCGAGCGTACGCCGAGCCCCAGCCCGACCCCCAGTCCCACCGTCGCGCCGGCGCCTCCGGCGGCACCGGCGGTGCTCACCGTCAGCCGGTCGGACATCCCGGCGACGGTGGACCTGACCGAGACGGGCCGGCGGGACTGGATGCACTGGGGGCTGGGCGGCGCCGGCGCGACGGTACGCAAGCACGACGGCTCCGCCGAGATCCGCGACCTGGGCGGTCAGGGCGAGCGGGGCGGCTGGGACGGCAACCAGGAACTGTTCCGGTGGCGCGACGGCGCGCCGGAGAAGTCCGCCGACGACACCCCCGACGGGGTCTACACCTGCGGTGTGGGCAGTGGTTTCAACCTGGCCGTCGTGTCCGACGGGGAGCCGCGCACCGCCACCGTCTACCTGGGTGTGTGGATGGCCCGGGGCCGGCTGGACGCCCGGTTGACCGGCGGCGGCCCCAGCCGGACGCTGCGCCTGGAGGAGCGGCACACCAGCCAGTCCACCAGGGCCACCATCCGGTTCGAGGCGCCGAAGGGGTCGCGCCTGTTGCTCACCTGGACGGTGGAGGAGATCTTCACCCCGCACTGCGGCAACGTCGGCCTGCAGGCGGTCGCGCTGCGCTGACCGATCCGCTGACCGTGTCGGTCGGCAGTGCCGACGGCGGGTGTCGGCGTTGGACGGCTCGGCGAGCCCGGTGCGGAGTAGCGTGGGCGGCGATCGACCCACGATCCGGGAGGACCGATGAGCACGGGTGAACAGGTGCTGGACAGCCCTTCGGGCTGGGTGGCCGCGCACATCAACCGGTACGTCGACACTGGCGGCGCCGACGGGCACGAGTGGCGGCCGGGCGTGTTCACGCTACTGCTGACCACTCGCGGCCGGCGCAGCGGCAAGCTGCGGCGTACCGCGTTGATCTACGGCCGGGACGGCGACGCGTACCTGGTGGTGGGCTCGCAGGGTGGCGATCCCCGACACCCGGCCTGGTACCTCAACCTGCTGGCCGAGCCGGAAGTGCAGGTGCAGGTCGGCGACGAACGGTTCACCGCGCGGGCCCGGACCGCCACGGCCGAGGAGAAGTCCCGGCTGTGGGCCACCATGACCGGCATCTGGCCGGCGTACGACGACTACCAGGCGAAGACCGACCGGGACATTCCGGTGGTGCTACTGGAACGGGTCTGACCTGGGTATTCGCACCGGAAGCCGCCCTCGACGAGGGCGGCTTCGGTTTGGGTCGTCGCGGTGAACACGGATCGGTGATCATTTTTGACGGCGTCGGGCCGGGTTACGACCCCGGCCACACGGCGGCCCAGTTGCGGGCGCAGGGCGCCGGCTGAGTCACCGGGACAGTTTGTCCGTCGCCTCAGGTTCGGTGGACCGTAACGTCCTGCTGTCCGTATTCGACCGTCCTCTGTGGAGATCAGGCCGATGAACAGCAGGAGCACCGTCCGCCCGTTGTCGCCCACCGGCGAGCCGGCCGGGTTGGCACTGCGGGAGATCCCGCTGCCGCCGTACGTGACCGCCGAGGACGCCCAGTTCGCCGTCCGGGCCGTGGTGGTGCACGCGCCCCGGAGGTGGTCCGGCGGAACGGTCTGCCGCAACGACGCCAGCCCGCACCCCTGCCGGCTGCACCGGTGGGGCACCCGGGTCCTCGCGGCGCGCGGTCTGCACGCCGCCGACATCGCCGCGCTGATCGAACGAGGCGATCCCGCCGCGCCACTGCCGCCCCGCTCCACCGCCTGAGGGGAAACCGAGTCGGGTACCCGTTCGAAGCGCCGTCATGCCCACCAATCGCACTGACGGCGCTCTATTTGACGGATCCCGCGACAGCGTGCACCGTGGGCAATGGAGGGGCCCTGAGCTGCCCCGACGGGACGGTGGCTGCCACCGCCGGGCGCGGTGCGCCAAGGTGGCCAGCATGAGGCGGCGCCGTCACCGCCACCTGTGCCGGTACGCGGGCCGAGTCCGGCCCGCCCGCGGATCCGCAACTCCATGCATCCGCACCGGGAGCCGAGAACCCACGAGGAGTCCCGTCATGCTCACGATGACCGACAACGCCGTCCTGGTGATCCGTGACCTCGCCACCCAACAGGACGTCGCCGATGGCGGCGGCGTACGCATCGCCGCGGACACCGCGGCCGGGTCGCTCAGCGTCGAACTGGTCGCCGCGCCGATCGACGGTGACCAGGTGGTGGACAACCAGGGTGCCCGGATCTTCCTCGACTCCGACGCCGCCGACCTGCTCGGCGACGCCTCGGTCGACGCCACCGTCGACGACGAGGGCATCGTGCAGTTCGGGTTCACCGAGAAGTAGTGACCGCCGGCTCAGCCGGCGCGGCGGATCTCACCGCCGCGCGGCGCACGGCCGCGCGGCGCCGGCGGTGCATCGGGGCGTCCCGCCCCGGCACCGGCCGGCCGGCGTAGCGCGTCCAGCACGTGGGCCAGGTGGTGCGAGGTGCTCCAGGCCAGCCAGTTGGTCGTCGACCCGGCGCCGGCACCCCGTCGGGCCCGGCGCAGGATCTCGTGGTCGCCCCAGGAGTAGCCCGCACCCGCCGCCGGCCAGTGCGGCGCCGACACCAGGGTGCGGCACAGGTCGGCCACCCGCTCGTCGCCGCGCCCGCCCCGGCGTGACCAGCGGTAGACCCACCAGGCGCCGTCACCGGTGTAGCGGACGGTCGGCAGCCGGTCGCCGGCCGGCTCGGTACCCGGCACCGCCGAGGCCACCCCGTAGTCGCCGTACCCGACACCGAGGCTGGCCAGCCGCTGCCAGAGCAGCCAGTCCCACCGATCAAGGCGGACCGGCTCGTCGGCGGGCAGCCGGGAAAGTGCCGGCGGCATCCCACCGGCCACCACGCTGACCGAACGCCACGCGTGCCGTCGCGCCCAGTCCAGCACCCGCCGGACCCGGGGCTCGGTCGCCCGTACGTCCGCCGGGCAACACACGTCACCGCAGTCGACCAGTAGGTCGCACTGCTCGGGGGCCAACTGGGCGTACCGCCAGATCCGCTCAATCGCCGTGGTGGTGGCGTCGGGGCCGGCCCGGTCCTGGCTGATCCGCAGCCGCACCGTGGCGCGCCCGGTGTGCGCCCGCGCCGCGGCCCCGTGCGCCGCCAGCCGCCGCTCGCCGTCCGTCAGGCCGATCACCGGCATCACCGGTACGCCCCAGCGGGCCAACTCTGATTCGGCAACGTCGGGCAGGGCGCTGGCATCGACGGCCGGGACGAGACCCGGCGGCAATCGGCGGAGGGCGTCCACCACGGCACCATCCGCAGTGGACAGGGACAGGATCGGGGCGAGCATCGGGGCGAAGGCGCTGTCGAGGTGGCCGAGCGCTTCCAATTCGCCCCGCCGGGCGGCGAGGATCGGGCGGTAGACCGGTTCCGCCGCCCGGCCCATGTGGGCGGGCACCATAATTTAATGTAGCCAGACGGTTACCCTCCCCCCCAGGGCAATCCACCCGGAATTCCTCTGACAGCTGTCCGCTCCCTGACTATCGTCACCGCGTGCCCGACGCCCCGATGCGATACCGGTCCCCTGACGAAGACAGCGCTCGCTGGCAGGGCTTCGCCGTCCGCCCCGGCGACATCGTGATCAGCACCCGCTCGAAGAGCGGGACGACCTGGATGCAGATGATCTGTGCGTTGCTGGTGCTGCGTACCCCGGATCTGCCGGCCCCACTGACTGAGCTGTCGCCCTGGCTGGACTGGCTCGCCGAACCGGCGGACGAGGTGTACGGGCGGCTGGCCGCCCAGCGGCACCGCCGTTTCATCAAGACCCACACTCCGCTGGACGGCGTACCGGCCGACCCCCGGGTGCACTACATCGTGGTGGCGCGTCACCCGTTGGACATGGCGGTCTCCCTGCACCACCAGGGCGCGAACCTGGACCGGAGCCGGCTCGCCGAGCTGACCGGTCAGCCCGAGGGACCGGAGCCGGACCAGCCTCCGCCGCCGGTCGAGCAGGCGCTCGTCCGCTGGATCGACGCGGATCCCGACCCACGTACGGAGCTGGACTCGCTGCCGGGCGTCATGTGGCACCTGCGGGACGCGTGGGCCCGGCGGCACCGACCCAACGTCCACCTCGTGCACTACGACGACCTCTCCGCCGACCTGACCGGGCAGATGCACCACCTCGCCGAGCTGTTGGACCTCGACCCACCCGGTCCGGACCTGGTCGAGGCCGCCACCTTCGACCGGATGCGGGCCCGCGCCGACCGGCTGGCACCCGATCCGGCGGGGGTGTTCAAGGACCGTCGGGCCTTCTTCCGCAACGGCCGCTCCGGCCAGGGCAGCGCCCTGCTCGACGACGCCACCCGGGCCCGCTACCGGGCCCGGGCCGCCGCGCTGGCCCCGCCCGACCTGCTCGGCTGGCTGCACCGCGACGGCTGACCGTGACGTGACGGCGCCCCGGCGCGGCGGGTGCCGGGCCGGGGCGCGTCGGGCGGGCCGTCACCGGCCGGGAAGCGTCCGTCAGTCGTCGTACCGGTCGTCATCGTCGTCGACCGGCTCGTGCTCGGCCTTGACCACCGCGCCGGTCGCCCGGTCGACGTCGATCTCGTGCTCGGTGCCGCCCTTGATGATCTCGACCTCCCAGACCGGTCGGCCGTGCTCCCGGTCCCGCTCGATCTCGACGATCCGGCCGCCGCCGACGTGCGCCAGGGCGATCTCGCCGGCCCGCTTCAGACTCACCGCCTCGCCGCCGGTGGCCGGCGCGTCGCGGCCCGGGGCGGCCGGCGTGCCGGTGCCGCCCGGGTCGGCCGGGACGTTGGTGGGGTCGCCCGGCGTGCCGGAGGTGTTGCTGTCGTCCGGTGTGCCGGAGGTGTTGCTGTCGTCCGGCGTGGCGTTGTCGTCCGGGACGCCGAACGTCGTCGGGTCGCCGGTCGCGGAGGTCAGGGTGGTCTGTCGGGCCCGGTCGCCGTCGGCCGCCGTGACACCCAGGAACACCCCGGCCACCGCGAGCACCGCCGCCGCGCCACCGACCGACGCCATGATCAGGGGGTTGCGCTTCATCGTCTCCACCTCTCCTCGGTTGTTGCATCGAGGATCGGTGCCGGCGCGATAGCAGCGCGCTGTCCGGACACTAAGGCCCGGTTAAGAGCGACCGGCAACAGGGCGGCGTCAGGCCCGTGGCGGGCCGAGTCGGAGCAGCACCTCGGCCCCGCCACCGGGCCGCTCGCCCAGTTCCAGCCGGCCGCCGCTGGCCTGGGCCGCCCGGTGGGCGATGTCCAGCCCGAGACCGGTCGACCCGGCCTGGCTGGTGCCCCGGCGCACCGAGTCCGCCGGCATCCCGGGGCCCTCGTCGGCCACGGTCAGCACCACCTGATCGCCGGCGGGTGCCAGCCGCACGGCGAACGGCGTGCCGTCCGGGGTGTGCGCGAAGACGTTGCCGAGCAGCGCGTCCACCGCCGCGGCCAGTTCGTCGGCCGGTACCCCGACCGGCAGCGGGCCCGGCGCCAGGTCGAGGTCGACCGAGCGGCCGGTGTCCTCGGCCAGCACCGACCAGAAAGCCACCCGGTCGGCCACCGTCACCACGGCGTCGGTGACCACCGCGCCGGCGGCGGGGGTACGCCAGCGGGCCTGCCGGATCAGCCCGGTCACCGCCCGCTCCAGCCCGTCCACCGCCTCGGTGACCCGGGCGGCGTCCTGCGGGTCGCGCAGCGACTCGGCCTCCAGGCGCAGCGCGGTCAGCGGGGTCCGCAGCCGGTGCGACAGGTCGGCCACCTGCTCCCGCTCCTGCACGAGCAACTCCTGGATCCGGCCCGCCAGGTGGTTCAGCGCCCCGCCCACCTCGCGCAGCTCAGCCGGGCCCGCCGGGCTCACCCGCGCGTCCAGTTCGGCGTTGGCCAGCCGATGCGACACCGCCGACAGCTCGCCGATGGGGCGGACCAGGGTGCGGGCCAGCCGGTCGGCCACGGCCAGACCGATCAGCACCAGCAACACCCCGAGCAGGGCGAGCACCAGCCAGGCCCGGCCCACCCCGCTGGTCATCTCGGCGTACGGCACGACGGTGCGGATGACCGTGGTGCCGTCGGCCCGGCCCTGCACCGCGATCACCACCTCCCGGCCGTCGGCCGTCTCGGCGGTGAGGCTCTGCCCCCGTCCGGCCAACTCCACCGCCGGCGTGACCGGGCTCAGTGAGCCGAGCACGGTGCCGTCGGGCAGGAACACGCTGACCGGCCGGCCGGACTCCGCGGCGAGCTGCTCGACGGTCAGCCGGATGGTGTCCGGGTCGGCGGTGCCGACCACCGGGGCGAGGCTCTGCGCGTCCGCGGTGGCCCGCACGGTCACCCGGTCCTCGGCGGCGGTACGCAGCAGCAACGCCAGCGGCACCAGGAAGGCGATCACGATGAGCACGCTGACGGCGGCGACCAGCAGCGCCAGCCGCACCCTCACCCGCCGACCTCCGGGGAGACCAGCCGCACCCCGACCCCGCGTACGGTGTGCAGGTAGCGCGGCTGCTGGGCGCTCTCGCCGAGCTTGCGGCGCAGCCAGGACAGGTGCACGTCGACGGTCTTGTCCGCCCCGCCGTACGGGATCTGCCACACCTCGGTCAGCAACTCGCGTTTGGTCACCACCTCGCCGACCCGGGTGGCCAGGTGCCGCAGCAGGTCGAATTCGCGGGGGGTCAGCTCGACCGGCTCGCCGTCGAGGCTGACCTGCCGCGACCGGGGGTCGATCCGCAGCCCGCCGACCACCACGGTCGGGTCCTCGCCGGTCGGCCCGCCGGGCCCACGGCGCAGCACGGCCCGGACCCGCGCGTCGAGTTGGGCGGCGGTGAACGGCTTGACCACGTAGTCGTCGGCCCCGGCGTCGAGCACCCGGACGATCTCCCGCTCGTCGTCGCGGGCGGTGGCCACGATGACCGGCACCGTGCTGACCGCGCGCAGCATCCGCAGCAGCTCGCGGCCGTCCAGATCGGGCAGCCCGAGGTCGAGTACGACCAGGTCGGGGCGGTCGTCGAGCGCGTCGCGCAGCCCGGTCATCGCGGTCGCCGCCGCCGCCACCGCGTGTCCCCGCTCGCGCAGCGCCCGCACCAGCGGGGTACGGATGGTCAGGTCGTCCTCGATCAGCAGCAGGCGGGCCACAGCAGGCAGGGTATCCCCGGCGACGCGGGCCGGCCGGGCTCGTTAACCCTCTCTTAGCGTTGCCCGAAGGTCGCCCCAACCCGCGATCGGGGATAGTCGGGTGATGGGCCGTCGTACGATCCTCGCCGTTGCCGGGTGGCTGGCCACCGCGGTCGTCGCCACCCTGATCGGAGTCGCCGCGATCCGCCTGGTGGGGGAGAGCCTCACCGGAACCCCGGGCGGCGTTCGCAGCCAGGAGGAGATCGCCCGCGCGCTGGCCGAACCGGTGCCGACCGTCCCGGCCCCGTCGACCGGCGTCCCGACAACTGGCCCGTCGGGGCCGACGGCGTCACCGGCCAGCCCGACCGCCGAGCCCGGCAACCGGCGCAGTTTCGCCGGCCGGGGTGGCGGCGTGGTGGCGGAGTGCGTACCGGGCGGGGTGTACCTGGTGTACTGGTACGCCCACCAGGGCTACCAGGTGGACGACGTCGACCGTGGCCCGGACGACGATGCCGAGGTGAAGTTCGTCGGCCCTCGCGGTGATCACGAGTTGAAGGTGCGCTGCGTGGGCGGCGTGCCCTGGCTGGAGCCCGACGATGACGACTGAGGAACCTATGCGTTGTCGCTCCGCCGCAGGTCAACGGCATGATCAATTGATCCACTGTCCTTGATCGGACAGCCGTACGCCTGGCTGTCGGCCGAAGACGCGTCATACGTTCGATGCACAAAGGGTGCTGATCCCCCCTTTAGGCGTCGATCGCCACCGATCGCCTTTGGGCGCTGATTGGCGCTGACCGGAGAGGAGTCCGATGTCCAGCGCGCATGCCAGGAGCAGATGGGCGGCGCAGCCGGCGCCGGAAGACGAGGCCACGGCCCGCGCCGACGCCGAGCACACCAACTGCGCCGGCGTCGGTATGCCACTGACCGCGAGAGTGCTGTTCGCAGTGGTCAACGCCGACGGTGACCTGGTCCGAGGGCTGGGCGCGGCGACGGCCAACCGGCTGCGTACGGGGATGTACCAGGTCGTCTTCGACCAGGACGTGACCGGCGCCAGTTGCGTCGGCACCGTCGGCCTGACCGGCAGCACCGGCCTCGCGCCGGCCGGGCAGATCGCGGTCGCCGGCCGCACCGGCATCCCGAACGCGGTCTTCGTGACCACCTTCGACAGCGCCGGGGCGCACGCCGACCGGCCGTTCCATCTGGCTGTGCTCGCCTGACCCGGCCGGCCGGCCGGCCGCACCGGCCCCGGGCGCGAGCGGAGTCGGCCCGCGCACGAGCGCGCGGCGCCGTTCGACCCGAGGATCGAAACGTCGCCGCGCTCGGCCGTCTCCCACCGCCGCAGCCGTACGGCGGTACGTCAGCGGGGACCTGGCGTGACCGGACCGTTCCGGTCGGTCGTGTCGATCCCCGCTCGGCGGTGCGCCAAACCCTCGAACCGTGGCCAATTACACCATTTGCGATTCCCGGCGTGCGCTGGCCCGCGACGGGGTATGTGCCTGACATGGAGCACTTCACTATCGCGACTGTCGCCGAGAAGAGCCCGGACTTCCGGCGCGTGCTGTGGACCGGGCAGCGTACCCAGCTGGTCATCATGACCATCCCGGCCGGCGGCGAGATCGGCGAGGAGGTCCACGAGGGCATCGACCAGATCCTCACCTTCGTCAGCGGCACCGGCGAGGCCCGCGTGGCCGGCGAGCGGCGCGAGGTCGTGCAGGGTGACCTGGTGGTGGTGCCGGCCGGTACCAGGCACAACTTCGTGAACACCGGACCGAACCCGCTGGTGCTCTACACCGTCTACGGCCCACCGGAGCACGCCGACCAGGCGGTGCACCGGACCAAGGCGGAAGCCGACGCGGCCGAGGCCGCCGGCCAGGACGAGCCCCCGACCGCCTGACCACCCTGCCGCGGTCGTCGGGCGTCAGCTCGGGAAGACCGGTACGCCGGAGACGTCCACCGTCTCCGGGTACTTCACGCCCGCGCCGGTGTTGAGCACCACCACCCGCTCGCCGGCGCGGATCCACCCGCCGGCCCGCAGCTTCCGGGCGGCGGTCAGGCAGGCCGCCCCCTCCGGGCAGAGCAGCAGCCCCTCCCGGGCGGCGAAGTCCCGCAGGTCGGTGAGGATCTCGGCGTCGTCCACCGCGATCGCGGTGCCGGCGGTGGCCCGCAGCGCGGTCAGGATCAGCTCGTCGCCGAGCGGCGCCGGGACGGTGATGCCGTACGCCACCGTCTGTGCGTCCGTCCACGGCTGGGCCCGGTCCTCCCCGGCGGCGAACGCGCGCACGATCGGTGCGCAGCCGGTGGACTGCACCGCCACCAGCCGGGGCAGCTTGTCCTCGATCCAGCCCAGTTCCCGCAGCTCGTCGAGGGCCTTGTGGATGCCGATCAGCCCTACCCCGCCGCCGGTGGGGTAGACGATCACGTCGGGCACCTGCCAGCCCAACTGCTCGACGATCTCGTACCCCATCGTCTTCTTGCCTTCCAGGCGGTACGGCTCGCGCAGCGTACCGGCGTCGAAGATGGTGCCGGCGGAGGCCGCGACGAGCGCGGCGACCCGGCGCCCGGCGTCGCTGATCAGTCCGTCGACCAGGCGCAGGTCGGCGCCGGCGGCCACGCACTCGCGGCGGCAGATGCTCGGTGCGTCCAGCGGCATCACGATCGTCGCGCCCAGCCCGGCCCGGGCCGCGTAGGTGGCCCACGCGGCGCCCGCGTTGCCGTTGGTCGGCATGGCGATACGCCGGATGCCCAGCTCCCGGGCCCGGCTCACGCCCACCGCCGCTCCGCGTGCCTTGAACGAGCCGGTCGGGGTCAGCCCCTCGTCCTTGACCAGCAACTCGTCGACGCCGATCTCGGCGCCGTACGCCGGGGCGCGCAGCATCGGCGTCCAGCCCTCGCCGAGGGTGGTGACGCAGTGCGGGTCGGCCACCGGCAGCAGCTCCCGGTAGCGCCACAGGTCGGCCGGGCGCAACCCGAACCGCTCCGGCTCGACCACCCGGGCCACCGCGGCCAGGTCGTAGCGGGCCAGCAGCGGAGAGCCGCACTCGCAGAGGTTCTGCGGTACGCCGGCGTCGTGCTCCCGGCCGCAGCGCGGGCACTTCAGGTGGGTCAGGTACACGATGCTCCTCGCCGTCTCAGCTCGCGTCGACGCTGCGCCACGCCGGGCTGCGCCGCCCCGGCTGGTAGACCGAGTCCAACCGCTTCGCCACCACCCCGGGCAGCCCCTGCTCGCGCGCGGTGCGCAGGGCCTCGGCACCGGTGCCGGGAAACCACGGCGGAGTCTGCCAGTGCGGTCCGGCCAGGGCCAGACCGTCGAGCAGCTCCCGGCGCTGCGGGTACGGCAGGTCGGTGCTGTTCAGCCCCTCCAGCCAGAGCAGGTCGACGAGCAGGTACTGGGCGTCGGCGGTGGACCGCCCGCCACGGGCCGGGCGGACCCGACCGGCCCGGTCGATGCGGACCAGGACGCCGTCCAGCACCGCCTCGGTCGGGGCCAGCGCCTCGGCCATCGGGCGCAGCCACGGGTACGTCCCGGTGATCTCCTCGCCCGTGCCGGAGAGCAGCCGCAGCCGCCCACCCGAGACGTACGCCATCGCCCGTACGCCGTCCCAGCGCAGCTCGTACCCCCAGTTCGCCTGGTCGGCGGGGAGCCGGCCGGTCGGCGTGGGATGCATCGGCTCGACCAGCTCCGGCATGCTGGTCCAGCCCGGCGGGGCCGGGTCGGTGCGGCGCACCATCCAGTCCCGGCCGTCCCGGCCGTCCCGGCTGCCGGTGGCGAACAGCACGTACCGCCCGGAGGTCCGCGCGCCGTGCAGCTCCACCACCACCTCGCGGTCCTGCCACTTCTCGCAGCGGTAGGTGCCCTGGTCGTGGATGGTCATCCGCCCGCCGCCGTACTCGCCGGCCGGGATCTCGCCGGAGAAGTCGAGGTACTCCATGGGGTGGTCCTCGGTGTGCACGGCGAGGTGGTTGCGGCCGGGCTCCCGGGGCAGCCCCCGCGGCACCGCCCAGGAGGCGAGCACCCCGTCGTGCTCCAGCCGCAGGTCCCAGTGCAGGCTGCGGGCGTGATGCTGCTGGATGACGAACCGGGCCCGGTCTCCGGTGGCCCGCCGCCGGCGGGGACGCTCGGCCGGCACCGGCTCCGGGGTACGCGCCGCGTTCCGCTTGCGCCGGTACTCCTCCAGCCGGTCAGCCACACCCGCATTCTCCGGCAATCCGGAGGGGCGCGCCCGGTCCCCGGGCGGGTCGGCGCGCCCGATTCGGGGCCCGGCGGCGGTCATCGGGGGTAAAACGGTCGGTATGGACCACGCTGACCACCCCACCGCCGTCCTCCCCGGCGACGTCCGGATCCCCCTGCTCGGGTTCGGCACCTGGCAGGCCACCGGCGAGGCCGGCTTCAAGGCCGTGCTCGCCGCGCTCGACGCCGGCTACCGGCACATCGACACCGCCACCATGTACGGCAACGAGGAGGAGGTCGGCCGGGCCGTACGCGAGAGCGGGCTGCGTCGGGAGGACGTCTTCATCACCACCAAGCTGCCGCCCGAGCGGGTCGGCCGGGAACGGGAGACGATCGAGGCGAGCCTGCGTGCCCTCGGCGTCGACCACGTCGACCTGTGGCTGTTGCACTGGCCACCGAGCGAACCCGGCGACCTGATCCCGGCCTGGCGGGAGATGCTCGCCGCCCGCGACACGGGCCTGGCCCGGGCGGTGGGGGTGAGCAACTTCGGCACCGGGCAGATCGACGAGCTGATCCAGGCGACCGAGGAGAACCCGGCGGTCAACCAGATCCGGTGGAGCCCGTTCCTGTACGACCGGCAGCGGCACGCCGAGCACCGCGACCGCGGCGTGGTGCTGGAGGGCTACAGCCCGTTCAAGACCAGTGACCTGTCCGACCCGGTGTTGACCCGGATCGCCGGCGCGCACAACGTCTCGCCGGCCCAGGTGGTGCTGCGCTGGCACATCGACCACGAGACGGTGGCGATCCCCAAGTCGGTGACCCCGGAGCGGATTCGGGCCAACGCCGACGTCTTCGGCTTCTCGCTGACCGCCGAGGAGATGCGCGACATCGACGCCCTGGGCGGGTCCTGAGCTGGTGCAGTCGCGGGCGGCCGGTCCGCGTCGGAAAACTTCATAGGCGATCGATCGGACGAAGACTATCGACATCGACGGCCGTTGCGCTGTACCGTCTCGGCCAAATATCGACAATCGTCGTCGTCCGGAGGGTTGCCATGGCCTCTGCCCGCCCCGTCCGTCTGCGCCGCCGAGGACTGCTCGGCGTACCGGCCCTGGTGGCCGCCGCGCTCACCCTCCTCGCCCGGCCCGCCGCCGCGAGCGCCGCACCGCCGGCCGAGTGCCTGGCCGACCTGCTCCGGGAGTCCTGATGGCCACCATTCCGTGGCTGGTGGACGTGCTGCGCGGCGCCGGCGTGCAGGTGGTGGTGGAGGGCGACTGGCTCAACCGGATGCGCCCCGGCTCGTTCGACCCGATCGGGGTGCTCTGGCACCACACCGCCTCCACCTCCAGCGCCAGCAACCCGCACCCGGCCCTCAACATCTGCATCAACGGCCGCCCGGATCTGGCCGGCCCGCTCTGCCAGGCGCTGGTCGACTACCACGGCGTCTTCCACGTCATCTCCGCCGGTCGCTGCAACCACGCCGGCGCCAGCGGTGGCAGCGGGCCGATCCCGGCCGGTGACGGCAACACCCTGATGATCGGTTGGGAGATCGACTACAACGGGGTCAACCAGTCGATGACGGCCGCCCAGTACAACGCCTCGGTCGTCGCCACGGCCGCCGTGCTCACCCGGCTCGGCCGGGATGCCAGCCACGCCCGGGGGCACCGGGAGACCAGCACCACCGGCAAGATCGACCCGTCGTTCATCGACCTGAACGCGATGCGTGCCGACGTGGCGGCGCGGATGGCCGGCGGCAGCGCGTGGAGCGCGACGGTGGACAACACCACCGGCGGGCGGTTCACCGCCAGCGCCAACTGGGGCGTCTCGTCGTACTCCGGGCAGCGCTACGGCGCCGATTACCGGTACGCCGACCCGGTCGCCGCCAGCGACGCCGCCTGGTACCGCTTCAACGTTCCGGCCAGCGCGAACTATCGGGTGGAGGTCTGGTACCCGGCCAACGCCGGCTACAACAGCGCGACGCCGTACATCGTGGCCACCAGTGGCGGCAACCAGACGGTGTACGTGGACCAGCGCACCGGTGGCGGTCAGTGGCGCGGCCTCGGCACCTTCGCCCTGCCGGCGGGCGACGCCAACCGGGTGGCGGTGAGCCGATGGAGTTCGGCCAGCGGCTATGTCATCGCCGACGCCGTACGTCTCACGCGGGTCTGACCGGCCCGGCGGTGGCGTTAGGAGGGGCCCCTTCCTATGCACGAGGCGTTAAGAAGGGGCCCTTCCTTGCGTTCAGGAGCGGGTGCAGGCCGTGCCGTTGAGGGTGAAGCTGGACGGGGAGGAGTACGCCCCGCTCAGCGTCCCCTGGTAGCCGAAGCTGGCCGTGCCGCCGGGGGCGAGCGTGCCGTTCCAACTCAGGTTCCGGGCGGTCACCGACGAGCCACTCTGGGTCACCGTGGCGTTCCAGGAGCTCGTCACCTGCTGCCCGGACGGCAGCGAGTACGCCAGGGTCCAGCCGTTGACGGTGCTCGACCCGGTGTTGGTGATCTGCACGTCGGCGGTGAAGCCGTTGTTCCACGAGTTGGCGGTGTACTTCACCGCGCACGTGCCGCCGCCGTTGACCGCGGCCGAGAAGTTGGTCACCGCCAGTCCGGCGCCGCCCTGCCAGGGCTCGAACCCGGCCTGGATGCTGGTCAGGTACCAGGAGTTGGTGATCGCGCCCCGGTTGCGGGTGTCGTTGATGAAGGCCAGCAGGTTGAGGTTCGCGCTGCTGATCGCCGACGGGGCCAGGTACGAGATGACGTTGTTGGAGCCGTTGCTGCCCCGCCACACCTCCCAGCTGCGGCCGTCGATGGTGGCGGTGCCGACCGGGGAGCCGATGGGCTGGATCGGGCCCTGCCGGTTGAGCCAGATCATGATCTCCATCTGGTTCACCCCGTCCCGCTTCGGCGACGGGTCGAGCCAGATGTCGTACGAGGCGTTGTAGGTGGCCCCGCTGACGTACCGGTAGCTGATGCTGCTGTTCGCGCTGCTGATCTGGCTGACCTGGATCGGCAGGTTGGTGCCGGGGGAGCAGTTGGTGTAGTGGCAGCCGAAGAAGATCGACGGGTACGCCGTCGGGGCACCGTTCGTCGGGTTGCTGCCGTTCTGGGTGGTGATCTCGAAGCCGGTGCTGGTGACGTTGATGCACTGCTGGGCGCTGGTGCCCCAGCGGTTGTTCTGCACCACGTACCGGTTCTGGATGACCGTGCTGCCGTACTGCTCGCAGATCTGGGTGTCGGCGGAGGCGGTGCCGCCGAGGGCCACGGCGACGATCGAGCCGGCGGCGAGCAGGCCGACGGCCACGATGGCCCGCAGGGGACGTCTCATGATGCTCCTTGCGCTGCGGCGTCACCTGGACGCCGGGACGGGTTGCGGACGGAGCGGTCGGAAACGCCCGCCGACGGGGGTGGGACCCGGGAGCGCTCCCATGCTCATCGTCACATTTACATCCTTGAAACAAGAGGCGCAACCGGTGCGGGTTAATGTGGGGAAATATGAGGTGCGCCACGGGTGCGACCAGCGGTCACCCGGTGATCCCCCGGCGGTGGGTGGACAGCGCCGACGGGCGGAGCCGAGCGCGCCGAGGGGCGTCGCCAGCGGCCGGTTTGCCTCTGGTGTGCGCCGATTGCGCCGAGTAGTGTCTTGCCTCCAACGCGTGCCGAACCCCTCCGGAGGCGTACACCCCCATGCGTAGCTCCCCCCTGCGCATCCTCGTCGTCGGCGCGGGCATCGCCGGCCTGGCCGTGGCCCGGGCGCTGCGCCTGGCGGGCTTCCGGCCCGACGTCACCGACAAGGCGCCGCCGGGCGAACTCAACGACGCCGGCCTCTATCTCCCGGGCAACGCGGCCCGGGCGCTGCGCCGGCTCGACCTCGACGGCCCGGTACGCCCGTTCGGGCAGGTCATCCACCGGCAACGCTTCCTCGACGCGGCCGGTGCGCCGCTGTGCGAGGTCGATCTCGACGCGCTCTGGACCGGGGTCGGGGAGTGCCGCGCGCTGCCCCGCGCCGACCTGCACCGGGTGCTGCTCAGCGGAGCCGGCGGCGCGGTCCGGCACGGCGCCGAGGTGCGCACCATCGAGCTACTGCCGGCCAGCGTCGGCGTCACCTTCGTCGACGGCACCCAGACCGAGTACGACCTGGTGATCGGCGCCGACGGGCCGCGTTCCTCGATCCGTGCGCTGGCCGCCCTCGGCGGGCCGCCCCGCCCCGCCGGCCAGGTGGTCTACCGCGGCGTCGTGCGCCACGGCCCGGCGGTCGACGAGTGGACCGCACTGCTCGGGCAGCGCTCCGGTTTCCTCGTGGTGCCGATCGGCGCCGGCCGGCTGCACTGCTACGCCGACGAAGCCGGCACCGAACCGCCGGCCGACCCGAAGGCCCGACTGCGCGAGCTGTTCGGCCACTACGGCGGGCCGGTGCCGGAGGTGCTCGACGCGCTCGACGGGGTGCACGTCACCACCACCGACGAGGTCGAACTCGGACGCTGGTACCGGGGTCGGGTGCTGCTGGTCGGCGACGCCGCCCACGCCACCGCGCCCACGCTGTCCCAGGGAGCCGCGATGGCTCTGGAGGACGCAGTGGTGCTCGCCGAGTCGCTGCACGCCGCGAGCAGCGTGGAGGCGGCGCTGACCGGCTACGAGAGTCGCCGCCGGCCGCGTACCCGATGGGTGCGGGACCGGACCCGGGACCGCAACCGCACCCGGGACGTGCCGCCGGCGCTGCGCGACCCGCTGCTGCGCGGGCGCGGCGACCGCATCTTCGGCGAGCACTACCGGCTGCTCCTCGGCCCGCTTTGATCCACCCCCGGCGACCCCACGCGGCACTGCCACCTGCCGGGGACTATCCTCCTTGCGGATAACGGCCCGCAGAGACAGCGTGTGCCGAGCGGGACAACCCAGAACCGGAGGCCACTCGTGACCACCGTCGCACCCAAGCCGGTCGTGACCCGGCCCTGGCCGGTCCGGGAGCCGGTCAAGGGGTCGGCCATCGCGCGGCTGCTGCGGACCACGGACGCGAAGCAAATCGGGATCATGTACATGGTCACCGCGTTCGTGTTCTTCATGATCGGTGGCCTGATGGCCCTGATCATGCGGGCCGAGCTGGCCCGGCCCGGGCTGCAGTTCCTGTCGCCTGAGCAGTACAACCAGCTGTTCACCATGCACGGCACGATCATGCTGCTGTTCTTCGCGACGCCCATCGTGTTCGCGTTCGGCAACTACGTGGTGCCCATCCAGATCGGCGCGCCGGACGTCTCGTTCCCGCGGCTGAACAGCTTCGCGTACTGGCTCTACCTGTTCGGTGGCACCATGGCCACCGCCGGCTTCCTCACCCCGGCCGGCGCGGCGGACTTCGGCTGGACCGCGTACACCCCGCTGAGCACCATGGAGCACGCTCCCGGCGTCGGCGCCAACATGTGGGTGGTCGGTCTGGCCATCTCCGGTCTGGGCACGATCCTCGGCGCGGTCAACCTGATCACCACGATCCTGACCCTGCGCGCACCCGGCATGACCATGTTCCGGATGCCGATCTTCACCTGGAACATGCTGGTCACCAGCCTCCTGGTGATCCTGGTCTTCCCGCTGCTGGCCGCCGCGCTGTTCGCGCTCGCCGCCGACCGTCTCCTCGGTGCCCACGTCTACAGCCCGGAGACGGGCGGCCCGATGCTGTGGCAGCACCTGTTCTGGTTCTTCGGCCACCCCGAGGTGTACATCATCGCGCTGCCGTTCTTCGGCATCATCAGCGAGATCATCCCGGTCTTCTCCCGCAAGCCGATCTTCGGCTACAAGGGCCTGGTCGCCGCGACCATCGCCATCGCCGGCCTGTCGATGAGCGTCTGGGCGCACCACATGTTCGCCACCGGCCAGGTGCTGCTGCCGTTCTTCAGCTTCCTGAGCTACCTGATCGCCGTGCCGACCGGCATGAAGTTCTTCAACTGGATCGGCACCATGTGGCGGGGCCAGATCAGCTTCGAGACGCCGATGCTGTGGTCCGTCGGCTTCCTGGTCACCTTCCTCTTCGGTGGCCTGACCGGAGTGCTGCTGGCCGCCCCGCCGCTCGATTTCCACATGCACGACTCGTACTTCGTGGTGGCGCACTTCCACTACGTGCTCTTCGGCACCATCGTCTTCGCGGTCTTCGCCGGCATCTACTTCTGGTTCCCGAAGATGTTCGGCCGGATGCTCGACGAGCGGCTCGGCAAGATTCACTTCTGGCTGACCATGATCGGCTTCCACACCACCTTCCTGGTGCAGCACTGGCTGGGCAACGAGGGCATGCCCCGGCGGTACGCCGACTACCTGCCCGGCGACGGCTTCACCACCCTGAACATGATCTCCACGGTCGGCGCGTTCATCACCGGTATCTCCACGCTGCCGTTCATCTACAACTGCTGGAAGTCGTACAAGGCCGGCCCGCTGGTCGAGGTCGACGACCCGTGGGGCCACGGCAACTCGCTGGAGTGGGCGACCAGCTCGCCGCCGCCGCTGCGCAACTTCGACCGGATGCCGCGAATCCGCTCCGAGCGGCCGGCGTTCGACGCCAAGTTCCCCGAGCTGGCCGCCGGGCAGACCCTGGCCGGCCCGCCCGAGGGCGGTGCCAAGCTGCTGACCAGCGAGGCCGACGGTGGCGCCAGCTACACCGAGGACATCGCCAGCGACATCGACCGCCGCTGACGAAGTCCCACCCGGACGCACACGACGGGCGCCACCCCACCCCGGGGCTGGCGCCCGTCACCCTTTCCATCCGACGCCGTGGCGTTCGTCGCCCTCCACCCCGCCGCCCAGCACCCGTCGCCCGGCGCCCGTTGCCTTGCTGCCGAGGTGGCCCGGCACCCGTCGCTTTGCCGTCGAGGTGGCCCGGCACCCGTCGCTTTGCTGCCCGGGTGGTCCGGCATCCGTTGCCTTGTCCACCCGGGTGGTCCGGCATCCGTTGCCTTGCCCACCCGGGTGGTCCGGCATCCGTTGCCTTGCCCACCCAGGTGGCCCGGCGCCCGTTGCCTTGCCGCCGAGGAGGCTGGCTCCCGTCGCTTCGCCGCCCAGGTGGTCCGGCGCCCGTTGCCTTGCCACCCGGGTGGCCGGCACCTGTGGCCTCTTCACTCTCAGGCTGGCGTTCGACGGCGGTCCGGTGCTCACTAGAGCGTCCGCTGACGGGGCTTGATCATCACAACCTTCGAGGACGGTTGCCTGGCCGACTGAGGGTCGGCTGGTCTTCCGCAGCCGACCGAGATTCGAGATCTTGGACAGTTTCCGTTCCGTCTGAACGACAACTGTCCAAGATCTCCTCAGTGCATCCCGCTCTTTGGGACGACACCGGGGCGGGGAGGCGGCAATCGCCACCGTTCGGCGAGATCCGTGGACCTCGTCGCCGATCTCATGATCAAACGCGAGGTCGCGAGGTCGCGAGGTCGCGAGGTCGGGCGGTCGCGAGGTCGGGCGGTCGCGAGGTCGGGCGGTCGCGAGGTCGGGCGGTCGCGAGGTCGGGCGGTCGCGAGGTCGGGCGGTCGGACGGTCGGGCGGTCGCGAGGTCGCGAGGTCGGGCGGTCGGGCGGTCGGGAGGGCATGAGGCCGCAGGCATGAGGCCGCGATGCAGTGAGGGCGCGATGCAGTGAGGGCGCGATGCAGTGAGGGCGCGATGCCGTAAGGGCGATGGCGCGATGGCGCGATACCGCGAGGGCGCGATGGCGCGCGGGCGCGGGAGCGCGATGGCGTGAGGG
>NZ_POTY01000569.1 GCF_003236315.1 Micromonospora craterilacus | reverse complement strand
AGATCGTGCTCGATCCAGGATCGAGTGGCCTGGTGGCCGCCGTGAGGCCACTCGATCCTGGATCGAGCGTCTCCACACACGCCTGCCCTCGATCGCGCACGCTGGCTGCGGTCGAGGAGGGTGGTGCGGGGTGTCCCTGTGGGTTTCGTCAAGCCGCGAGTGCATCTCGGGCCGCTGATCGTCACTGCCAGTATTGGTCAGCCCGCCACCAGCCCACTACCCCGTGCCGCCTTTGCTCTGCTTCAACCGACGCAACGGTCACCGCTTGTGTCTGCTGATGCCGCGCGCTTGGCAGCGGCCAGATGTGTTGCCTCTGGTCAGCTGCCATTGCGTGGGTTGAAGCAGAGCAAAGCATGCGCGGTGTTGACCAGTGACGACCGGCCGCCATTACGCAGGGTTGCGGTCGCTCACAGTTATGGGTCGGTCAGCGGTGGGAACCGCTGTGT
>NZ_POTY01000568.1 GCF_003236315.1 Micromonospora craterilacus | reverse complement strand
GGCTATCGCATGAAATTGCTGATGCCCGACAACATGAGCCAGGAACGCCGTGCGGCGATGCGTGCTTATGGTGCGGAACTGATTCTTGTCACCAAAGAGCAGGGCATGGAAGGTGCGCGCGATCTGGCGCTGGAGATGGCGAATCGTGGTGAAGGAAAGCTGCTCGATCAGTTCAATAATCCCGATAACCCTTACGCCCATTACACCACTACCGGGCCGGAAATCTGGCAGCAAACTGGCGGGCGCATTACCCATTTTGTCTCCAGCATGGGAACAACCGGCACCATCACCGGCGTGTCACGCTTTATGCGCGAACAATCCAAACCGGTGACCATTGTCGGCCTGCAACCGGAAGAGGGCAGTAGCATTCCCGGCATTCGCCGCTGGCCTGCGGAATATCTGCCGGGGATTTTCAACGCTTCGCTGGTGGATGAGGTGCTGGATAT
>NZ_POTY01000567.1 GCF_003236315.1 Micromonospora craterilacus | reverse complement strand
CTCGATCGCCATCTTCACCGCCTCGACACCGCCCTGCCCGTCGATGTCGGCATACAGCCCCGAAAGATCCGTGATGTAGCCGATCTTCACCTTGTCGCCGCTCACCTGCGCATGCGCGCCGAATGCGGCCGCCCCCAGCCCTACCGCAATCAATGCACCAGCCAGCTTCTTGAGTGTCATGGTCTTGTCTCCTGTGTCGTGCGCGCCGCGGATCACGCTGGCGCATGGGTCTTGCAAGTCGATCGGAAAAACCTCTTAAACGCCGAGCAGCTCGTGCAGCACCGGCATCTTGTCCTGCAACTGCGCCGCCTCGAAACGCTCGACGATACGGCCGTGTTCCATCACATAAAACCGGTCTGCCAGCGGCGCGGCAAAGCGGAAGTTCTGCTCCACCATCACCACCGTGTAGCCGCGCTTCTTGAGCATCAGGATCATGCGGGCCAGCGCC
>NZ_POTY01000566.1 GCF_003236315.1 Micromonospora craterilacus | reverse complement strand
GCTCATCAAGGGCGAGCCGGGCACAGGCAAGACCATGCTGGCCGAGGAAGTGGCCGCCGCACTGGGTATGCCGCTGTTGCAGTGGCACGTGAAGTCGACCACCAAGGCCCAGCAGGGCTTGTACGAATACGATGCCGTCTCGCGCCTGCGCGACTCGCAGCTCGGCGATGACAAAGTGCACGACATCCGCAACTACATCGTCAAGGGCGTGTTGTGGCAGGCCTTCGAGGCGGACGAACCTGTCGTGCTGCTGATCGACGAGATCGACAAGGCCGACATCGAATTCCCCAATGATCTGCTGCGCGAACTGGATCGCATGGAGTTCTACGTGTACGAAACGCGCGAAACCATCCGCGCCAAGCACCGCCCGCTGGTGATCATCACGTCGAACAACGAGAAGGAATTGCCCGACGCGTTCCTGCGCCGCTGCTTCTTCCACTACATCAAGT
>NZ_POTY01000565.1 GCF_003236315.1 Micromonospora craterilacus | reverse complement strand
CGACCGTGCCGTCGCGATGCCGACCGCGCTTGTCGAAACCGAAGACATTCCTTCCGAGACCGTCTCCACCGCGCTGCGCCACGGCTGGGCCTGGCAGATCCCGCTGACCTCGCGCCATGGCAACGGCTATGTCTACAGCTCGGCCTTCGTCAGCGACGACGAGGCCGAGCGCGAGCTGCGCGCCCACCTCGGCGCCGCGGCCGAGGGCATGGAGGCGCGCCGGCTGCGCATGCGCGTGGGCCGCGTGGCACGGCACTGGTCGCACAACTGCGTCGCCATCGGCCTCGCGCAAGGCTTCATCGAACCGCTGGAAGCCACCGCGCTGATGCTGATCCAGCTCAGCGTGGAGCAGTTCATCGGCGCGCTCGAAGCGGGCAACTTCGGACCGCGCCACCGCGAGGCCTACAACCGCCGCGTGAACGAGATGTTCGAGGGCGTGCGCGACTACGT
>NZ_POTY01000564.1 GCF_003236315.1 Micromonospora craterilacus | reverse complement strand
GTCGCGCGCGAGCGGGGGCGTACGCAGCCGGACGGGGCGATGCGTCGGCCGGACGGTTCGGTGATCGCCACGTTGGACGTGGGGCGGATCCGGCGGCGGCACGGCGAGGGGGTGCGGCTGCTGTCGCGTCCGGCGCTGCTGGGGTTGCTGGCGGAGGCGCTGCCGGCGGGCACGGTGCGTTTCGGTTCCGTGGTGGCTGATCCGGTGGCGTTGGCCGACGGGTACGACGTGGTGGTCGGTGCGGACGGGATCCGCAGCGCGACCCGGGCGGCGATGTTCGGTGACCGGTATCCGTTGCGGTATGCGGGGGTGACGGCGTGGCGGGGCACGGTGCCGTTGGATGTGCCGGCCGGTGGCGAGACCTGGGGTCGGGGCCGCAAGTTCGGGGTGACGCCGCAGGCGTCGGGGGTGACGAACTGGTACGCGGCGGTGGCCGCGCCGGAGGCTGTCT
>NZ_POTY01000563.1 GCF_003236315.1 Micromonospora craterilacus | reverse complement strand
GATCAGCACCAGCAGCGGAAACGCCATCCCAGGGTTGAGCAACGGCACCACGCGCGTCGCAGCAAACACCGTCAGATAAAGCACGCCGACCCCGCCGCCCTGCAGCACGAGCGCATAGCCCGGACGCTTTTCGCGCAGGCGCCAACCGATGCCGAGCAGCACGATCGCCCCGACCGCCACACCCGCCAGCCGGAACTCAACCGGCAGCAGGCTATTGTCCGCCGCGTACTTGAGCAGGAACGCCACGCCGAAAAACAGGACCAGAATGCCGACCCGCACCACGCTGTTGCCGCCCAGTAGCCAGTCGCGGGCAGCGCCCACGGCGCGCTCGACCCAATCGGGCTCGTGCGGTGCCAAGACGGGCACGGGCTGGGGAACAGGTTGAGGCGTCGGCTGCGGAACCGACACCTGCGGCGCCGGCACAGGCGCGGCAAGCGACTCCACCGCTGGC
>NZ_POTY01000562.1 GCF_003236315.1 Micromonospora craterilacus | reverse complement strand
CGCCGGGGCGGAGACTCCTCTTGGAAAAAAACGTACAACGCAATCTCGGCGCCTGGGCATTGATGTTGACCGGGTTGGGCTCGATCATCGGCTCCGGCTGGCTGTTCGGCGCCGGCCACGCTGCAAAGGTCGCGGGCCCCGCAGCCATCTTTACCTGGATCATCGGCGCCATCGTCATCCTGGCCATTGCCCTGACGTATTCCGAACTGGGCGCAATGTTTCCGGAATCGGGCGGCATGGTGCGCTATGCGCGCTACTCGCATGGCTCGCTGGTGGGCTTCGTGGCGGCCTGGGCCAACTGGATCGCCATCGTCACCGTCATCCCCATCGAGGCTGAGGCTTCGATCCAGTACATGAGCAGTTGGCCGTGGCCCTGGGCGCAGTCGCTCTTCCAGCACGGTGAGCTGACGCCGCCGGGGCTCGTCCTGTCGGCAGTGCTCGTCGTGGTGTAC
>NZ_POTY01000561.1 GCF_003236315.1 Micromonospora craterilacus | reverse complement strand
GACCTGCTGCGAGGCATTATTCACGCCGACGAAAAACTGGCACGGGAAGATTTTATTATTCATCGCCGTGATGGTTTGTTTGCCTATAACCTGGCGGTGGTGGTGGATGATCACTTCCAGGGCGTGAGCGAAATTGTCCGCGGGGCAGATTTGATCGAACCGACAGTGCGGCAAATCTCGCTGTACCAGCTTTTTGGCTGGAAAGTGCCAGATTACATTCATTTACCGCTGGCGCTTAACACACAAGGCGCTAAACTTTCCAAGCAGAATCATGCGCCTGCGTTGCCGAAAGGCGATCCGCGCCCGGTGTTAATCGCGGCACTTCATTTTCTGGGTCAGCAGGTAGAAACACACTGGCAGGATTTCAGCGTCGAGCAAATCCTTCAGTCAGCCGTCAAAAACTGGCGGCTCACCGCAGTGCCTGAGTCGGCAATTGTAAATTCAACATTCTCAAA
>NZ_POTY01000560.1 GCF_003236315.1 Micromonospora craterilacus | reverse complement strand
ATCACGTGCTCATCCAGTAGCGCCTGGCAGGAAGGCGGCAACGGAGGCGGTGTCTTCTTCTCAGGCTTTGTTGTTCCCGGTTTTGGAGGTTCAAACCAGCTTTGCAGTTCTGCCCCGCAACCATCGCCTGGTGGCGGTAAAGGTTGATCCTCACACTCCAGACTATCGGCAGGACAACGTAATCGTACATGCATATGCGCGCGATGCTGGAACCAGGGTCGCACTTTGCGCAACCAGTCGCGATCGGTGCCCGCATCAAGGCAAAGTTGTTGTTTAATCGCCGGATTAACAAAAATGCGCGTGACGTCTTTGTCCTGGGCGGCGAGTTTGATCAAGCTGAAAATTTCTGGCTTCCACAGCGCGGGGACAACGTGTTTACCGTCGCGGGAAACTAAATCTAACGCTTGCGGGCGCAAGAGCTGCGCGGAGGTCCAGCGTGTTTTCGGCAGTTGCAGGA
>NZ_POTY01000055.1 GCF_003236315.1 Micromonospora craterilacus | reverse complement strand
CGGCGGGGGCGGTGGCACCACGACCTCGGAGGCCGACGACGGTCCCGCCGGCACCGGCGGCGCCCCGGGCGCAGCCACGGGAGCCGCGCGCGTGGTGGGCCCTTCGCCGGCACCCACCGCCTGCACGGTCAGCTCGGTCAGGGCGAACCCGCCGGCGCCCTGGACGCGGCGCAGGTCGTCACCGAACTGCTCGGCCGTCGGGTACCGCTGGGCCGGGTCCTTGGCCAGACCTCTGGCGATCACCTCGGCCAGACCGGGCGGCAGGCCGGTGCCGTTCAGCGTCGGGGCGGGCTCGTTCACCACCCGTCCGAAGAACGACAGCAGCCCCTCGTCGCGGCCGCGCTGGAAAGGCGGGGCGCCGGTCAGGATCTGGTACGCCGTACTGGCCAACGAGTAGACGTCGGAGACGGTGGAGGCCCGGCCGCCGTCGAGCATCTCGGGCGCAGCGTGGTTGGGGGTGAGGGCGGCGATGGTGACGGACCGCTTCGCACCGCTGGTCAGGGCGGCGACACCGAAATCGGCGAGGGCCGGTTCGCCGTAGTTGGTGAAGAGGATGTTCTCCGGCTTGACGTCGCGGTGCAGGATCCCGGCCCGGTGGGCGGTGGCGAGCGCGCCGGAGAGCTTGACCAGGATCGGCAGGGCCCGCGCGGCGTCGAGCGGACCGCCGCTGGTCCGGTCGGCAAGGCTGCCCTGCTCGCAGAACTCCATGACCAGGTACGGCTCGCCGTCGGCCGTCACACCGGAGTCGTGCACCGTGATGATGTTCGGGTGGGTGGCCAGACGCCCGGCGGCCGCACACTCGTCGCGGAACTGGTCACGGGCCCGGGGATCGGAGATGTCGACGTGCAGGACCTTGACCGCGACATTGCGGGCCAGCCGCTCCTGGCGGGCCCCGTAGACGGTGCTGAAGCCACCACGGCCAATCAGCGTCAGCGCCGACAACCCCTCGATCACGGGTTGCTTCCCAGCGGCCACCCGGTCCTCCTCGGTCACGCATCGGTGCGGCAGGTCTTCACGGTAGGGCCGATCGGGTGGCCAGCGAATCAGGGAAATGCCTACTCTCTGCCGCCACGACCGTCTCCCAGCCGCCGTGGTCATAGCCGGACCGGCTGCGTGAGCGTGTTTCGTCCGGCTGATCCTGGGCCAGGGTCTACACGCGGCCCTGCAGGATTGTGCCCACTCGGAGCGCGACGTCCTTGCGCTTGTCCGGGTCGTTGATGTCGACCTGGATCCCGCAGAATTCGCCGCCACGGCACGGGAACCACAGCTGGCCATAGATGTCGTCGTAACTGGCACCGTCGGCGGATCCGCTCACCGGCTCCCCGAGCTTTGCGACGGACTCGTACTCAGCCGGGGGCGCTGGCCTGGCCGGGGCTTCCGGACGAGTCGGTGGCACTGGCCAGTTGCGGGCTGGTCGCCGCGCTCGCCACGTTGGGTCGCGTCGACGAACTCGGCCCGGCTGCCGCGAGGGGCCAGATAGCCGCCGCCCGGTCGCCCGAGCTCGCGTACCTCCGCGTTCCGCTGGCCGGATGGCAGGTGCTCGGGCTGCGCCTGGCTGGCTTCCTCGACGATGCACGCGCAGTCGCAGTCGACACCCAGGAGACGGCCAAGGGCATTCCGTTCGCCATCGAGCTGGCCAATACCCTCGTGGCGGAGGCGGAACTTGCCCGGGGCCAGGTGGTCACCGCGCTGCGCTTGCTGCACGAAGCCCGGGCCGGCCTGGAGCAGGCCGGCAACGCCGGAGGATTCCTGTATTTCTGCCTGCTCTCGACCACCCGAGCGCTGGCCGTTACCGGTGACCTCGTCGCCGCCCGACGTTCCCTCACCGAGCTGCTGGCGATGGAGCATCCCGCACTGCTGGTTCTGCAGCCGGAACTGATGGTGACTCGAGCGTGGGTTGCCGCCGCCGAGGGCACGCTGAGCGAGGCGGTCGCCCTCGCGCACGAGGCGGCCACAGTCGCCGCGTCCCGTGGGCAGCTCGCACACGAGATCCTGGCGCTGCACACCGCAGTCTGCCTCGGCGATGGTTCGGTCGCCGACCGGCTCGCCGACCTGGCCACCCGCGTGCAGGGCCCCCGAGCACCGGCCGCCGCCGCGCAGGCCGCCGCCCTCGCCGCCAACGACGGAGACGCCCTCCTCGCCTCCTCGACCCAGCTCGAAGAACTCGGCGACCTGCTGGCCGCCGCCGACAGCGCCGCGCAGGCGGCGGCAGCCTACACCCGGCACGGTCAGACCACCCGGTCCAAGACTGCGGCGGCCCGCGCCCACCGGCTGGCACTGGCGTGCGGCGGCGTCCGTACCCCGGCCCTGGCCGCCGCGGCCAGACCATTGCCGCTGACCATGCGGGAACGAGAGGTCGTCATGTTGGCTGCCCATGGCCGCTCCAACCGGGAGATCGCCGACCGGCTGGTCGTCTCCGTACGAACCGTGGAAGGCCATCTCTACCGGGCCGCCGCCAAACTCGGCACCAGCAACCGCGCCGAACTCGCCGCCCTGCTCCACGACGACTGAGGTCGGCCGTGCGCGCCTTGCCGCACAGGCGTGCGCCGGCGGCGGGGCCGAGACGTAGGGTCGGGGCCATGCTCGAGTCACAACGCGAACGTGTGCCGCTCAACGACGGCGGCGAGCTGGATACGGCGCTGGCGTTTCTGACCTTCGCCCGGTCCTGCGTCCTGAAGAAGGTCAACGGGTTGGACGCTGAACAGCTACGGCGCCGCTTGGTCGTGTCCGACACGACGCTGCTGGGGCTGGTTCAGCACCTAACCGACGCCGAGCGGTACTGGTTCGGATACACGCTGGCTGGCGACCCGCAGTACGCCGACCTCGACTTCGACATGGTGGTCGCCCCGGACCGCTCCGCGGATCAGGTCATCGCCGCCTACCGGAACGCGATCGCCGAGAGCGACGCGCACATCCATGCGGCCGACGGTCTCGACGCCCGCACCGCCCGCCCGGTGAACGACGAACCCCGCACGCTGCGCTGGGTGCTCGCCCACATGACGGGCGAAACCGTCCGGCACGCGGGGCACGCCGACATCCTGCGGGAACTCGTCGACGGCGTTACCGGCCGCTGACCGGTGCATGCCGAGGTGATCCATCGCCTGCGAACCGCACACCGCGACGCCGACCGGCGAGCCGAGCATCCGCCTCTGTCGCCGAGCGGGCACGCTACCTGCCAGCTGATGCCGTCACGCTCCGTGGTCCGACTGCGGCCAGGCCGACTTCCTGAACTGCCGATGAGCGTGCGCACCGTATCGTGTCGGCGATGATCGAGACTGCCGCCCCGGCCGCCCGCAATATGCGCGGCACCATGGCACTCGTACTTGCGTGCATCAGCCTGGTGCTGTCGCTGATCAGCTGTGGGGCCGGGCTGGTCGCCAGCACCAACGGAATCGACCTGTTCCCAGTGCAGTCCAAGCCGCAGGTCGCCAGCGCGGCTCAGGTGGAAGCGGTCGCTCACGTGACCCTGCCGCCCGGAACCGTGCTCCTTACCGCCGCCTACAGCAACGGCCTGGAAACCCTGCTTTCGGCGAAGTTTCGCATACCCCGTACCGAGCTCGACGCCTTCATCGCCACGGCGAGGTTCACTGCGACGCCCGCACCCGGACTACGGGCAGTCGACGCAGAACACAACGTCGGCGGCGGCGACCTGTGGGACCCCGAAACCGCCAAGGCCATCTCCGGCATCGATGAAGAGCAACCCACTGCCGACGGCACACGCCGAGCTGTCCTGTTCAACCTTGATGCCCCCGATGCAGTGACCGTCTACTTGTACGCCAGCCGCGGCTGAGCCCTGCGACCACCCTCTTTCTGTCGGGCACCGTCTACGTGTGCTGCCGGTCGAGAAGCAGCCCAACCCACCCGGAGTACCACCACGGCACGGTATCGGGCGTCCGTACCCATCCGGAACCGCCTACGCTATCGCCGTGATCGAACGGCTGACCTATCGGTGGGGTCTGTCAAACGAACGGTGTAACCAGGCTTGTTGAGGGTTACTTTCGGCCTGCGGACAAGCGTCCTTCGAAGGCCATCTCGAAGGCGTTCAGGGCGGGTTTCCAGCGCATGGTCCACCGCCGGCGGCCCTGCCCGGTCGGGTCCAGGCTCATCACGGCGAGGTAGACGCACTTGAGGGCGGCGCCCTCGTTGGGGAAGTGGCCACGCGCCCGCACGGCGCGGCGGATCCGGGCGTTGACGGACTTCGGACGATCGGCGGGGATGGCTCTGCCGGCCGCCTCGCGACGGAGCCCGCGCCGCACCTCGGCCGACGGCTTCGAGCTGCAGCTCGGCACCAACATGCTCGGCCACTTCGCGCTGACCGGCCTCCTGTTGGGCAACCTGGCCGCGGCTCGGCAGGCCCGCGTGGTCAGTCTCAGCTCGATCACCCATAAGACTGCGCATCTCGACTTCGACGACCTGATGTTCGAACGTAACTACCGGGCCGCTCCCGCGTATGGCCGGTCCAAACTCGCCACCACGATTTTCGGCATCGAATTCGATCGGCGGTTGCGCGCCGCCGGATCGCCGATCGTCAGCGCGCTGGCCCACCCCGGTCTCACCCGCACCAACCTGACACTGCGGGCCTGGGAACACCGCGGCCGGCTTGGGCAGGCGATCGCGTGGCTCGGCCTGCTGGCCACCCAGCCGGTGGAGCAGGGCGCGCTGCCGCAGTTGCACGCCGCGACCGAGCCCGGTGTGCGCGGCGGCCAGTTCTTCGGCCCGTCCGGGCTCTGGGAAACGCGCGGCCGGGTCACCGAGGCCCGGCTCAGCCGGGAGGCCGTCGACCCGGCCGTCGGCAAGCGACTCTGGGCTGCCGCCGAAGAACTGACCGGCGTCAGCTACCTCTGACCGCTGGGTCCCAGGATCGCTCATGGTGGGCCGACGACGGGAGCGCCGGCCCACCATGCCTGCTGGCTATCGAACCCGTAGCTGCTGGTGGACTGCCGCGTCGGGAGCGTAGGTCAGGTCACCGGAGTAGGCGACGTGGACCGGGTACACCCCTGCTGACAGTCCGGTGGTCGGCAGTGTGACGACGGCCGCGCCACCGGTCAGCGGAACCACCTGCGTCGTGCCGCCGAAGGTCACCGCGATCTCACCGGTCACCTTCGGAGCCTTCTTGTGCTGGGACCTTGCCCGCACATCGACGTTCAGGTTGAACGTGCCACCGCGAACGATCGACGCAGGCGCGGCTTTCGCCTTGACCACGACTCCTGCCGTGCCGGGCGGCGCCAGGGTGACCTGGGCTGAGCTTGCCTTGGTCGGGTCGATCACCGACGTCGCCACGACGGCGAGCGACGACGCGGTCTCGTCAGCGGCCACCGAGAGCAGACCGTCCGTGGAGATGGTGGTGGCCGCCGAGGTCGCTCCCTCGACCGACCACGTCACCGCGGGGCTCACACCTTCGTTGGTCGTCACCTGAGCGCTGAACTGCCTGACCCAGTTCCAGCCCCGCGTCAGGTCCACAGTCGCGGGCGTCACCGAAACGGAGTCGACCCCCGACCACAGGTAGTCCCTGGCGAAGATCGTGAACAGCTGGCTCGCCGTCATCCCGTCGTGCGCGCCGGGGACCTGGGTCGTCTCCGCGGCGAATCCTCGAGCCCTGAAGTTGTTCGCGATGGCGTTCTGGGCGTTGAGGTTGCCCTCGAAGACGCCATTGCCGAGGAACACGAAGAGGTCATCATCCCCGACCGCAGCCGCGACGTTGTCGTAGTCCTGCGCGGTGAGGGACGGATTACCGGAGAAGTGTCCATAGAACGCGAACGTGGTCGGGTAGCCCCTGATGACGTGGGCGCCCGTCATCCCGCCGTACGAGAAGCCGGCGTAGGCGCGCCCCGCACGCTCGGTCGAGACGTTGTAGTTCTCCTCGATGAGGGGGAGGATCGTCTGGACCAGGTTGTTGGCGGCGTTGGTCTGGTTGTAGGAGGCGAAGCCGAGGCTGGTGCCCGTGAAGTGGTTCCCCATGGTGACGACCACCGTGGGTTCGATCTCGCCCTTCGCCGTCATGTTGTCCAGGATGTTCGGGACATTCGCAGGGACCATGAAGTCGGTCTCATCACCGAAGATGCCGTGGGCGAGATACGCAACCTTGTATGGCTGTGCGCGGTTGGCATCGTAGTCGGCCGGTAGGTAGACGCCGAGGTAGTGGCCACTGTCGCCCAGAATCGTGGTGTAGGGGACGTATTGGACGGTGCCCCGCCGCGAGGGGTCCGCGATCGGCAACTCGTACTCCGCACGCTCCTTCAGCACCGGGTCGTTCTGCTTCTCGGCGTACGGCACGTATACGGCATCGAGGACGTCGTTGTTCCTGACCCGGAACGAGGACTCGCCAGGGGGCCGAGGGTTCGTCGAGGCGGGATCCCAGATGCGCTTGTTCACCCAACCCTGAGTCGGGTCCCAGACCCGGTACCAGTAGCTGATACTTCCGGCGTGCAGCGGGATCGAGATCGACCAGTATCCCTCGGAATCCCTGGCCATGTCCCTGAGGAACTCGGTACCTCCGGCGTGGTACCGCCCCGGCTGCCACGCTTCCGGCTGATACCGCGTGTTGCCAGTACCGACGTCGAGCAGAGTCAGGTCGCCGGCAAGGCGGACCTGGGTGGCATTGGGATTGTGGTAGACGAACGTAGCGGTGTATCCGGTCGGTGAACCGCTATCCGCCTTGACGGTCGCGCCGTCCACCTTCGCGGGCTCGCCTGCGGCGGCAGCCGGCGGGGAGGCGATGGCGCCTGCACCGACTGCCATGAACGCGAGTAACGAGATTGCGCGCCTGAGCCTGCGCCTTCCGATCGCATTTCTCATTCGAGCACACTCCTCTGCAGTCTCTTCTCGTGGCCTTGTTCGATCTCGTGGTGTGCGAGATGTGCGCCTGGTGGCCATCGCGCCGCCGCAGCGGGCCTCTTCTGACCCGATGCGGGTGGCGTCCGGGGGCGGGTGATGCTGATGAATCGAAACTGGGAAGCATCAGTTCTTGATTCGACTCACCGCCGCAGGGGCCACCGGAGGGTGGCGCCGTCCTCGTACGACGGCTGCCGCCGGGAGACGACTGCGGGACGGGACGTGGTGTGGTGGTTGGACATGAAGTGCTCCCTTCCGGGCCACGCGGGCTCCCTGCCCGTTGGATCTGACCCGCTCCGGCACTCTATGGACCCAGCGCGCTGCTAAATCGAATTAGCAAGGGGTAGTGTGGCTGGGCGCGCCTTTCGATGTCAAGGGTCGTCCAGGGCTGTTGCGGTGCGGGTTGCTCCGGTGCGCGGCGCGAGGACGGTGCGAACGTCAGCGGCGCTTGGCCTCGGGCGGCGGACCGCTGCTCTCCCGGATCACCAGATGGGGGGTGCCGGAGGAGTTCTGGGGCGGCTGTTCATTCCCGATCATGGCGACCACCTCGCGGAACGCTCGTCGCCCGACATCGACGAAATCCTGTTGCACGGTGGTCAGGGCCGGGCTCCACAGGGCGCCGAGCGGGTGGCCGTCGAACCCGACGACGCTTATCTCGTCAGGGACCCGGCGGCCCTTCTCGTGCAGGGCGCGCAGCAGGCCGATGGCCAGTTCGTCGTTGCCGCACAGCACCGCGGTGACGTCGTCGCGGTCGGCGAGAGTGAGGCCGATCTCGTACGCCCGGTGGGGATCCCAGCCGGCCTCCATCAGCGGGGGGATCTCGGCGCCGGCACGCTCGAGGGCTTTGCGCCAGCCGGCGGAGCGGCCGCTGCGGCGCCCGGCCAGTGGTACCGCGATGTGGTGCACGGTGCGGTGGCCGAGTTGGAGCAGGTAGTCCGTGGCGGTCATGGCGGCGGTGGTGTCGTCGAGGACGACGTGGGGGACGCCGGAGCCGCGGCTGCCGGCGACGGCCACGACCGGGACCCCCGACGGCATGGCGCGGACCGTCGCGATGCCGGCCGGGTCGAATTTCAGCACGATGACTCCGGCGACGGGGTTCGCCAGGGCGAGGTCGATCGTCTTGGTGACGGTGTCCGGGTCCTCGGCTTCGATGACGGTGATCATGACGATGTAGCCGGCCAGCCGGGCGGCCTCCTCGATGCCCTGGATGGTGAGGGCGTAGCCGTATCGGGTGGTGGCGCCGGCGAGCACCGCGATCACCGACTGATGCCCCTTGATCAGGGCGCGGGCGGCACCGTTGGGCCGGTATCCGAGTTCCTGGATCGCCCGCAGCACCCGTTCCCGGCGCTCCGTACTGACCGGAACCGAGCCGGTCAGTACGCGTGAGACGGTCGGCACCGAGACACCGGCCAGTTTGGCGACGTCGGTGATGGCGGGGGTGCGGCTCACGAATCTGGGCATCTCAGAACACATCGTAGTCGGGAAACGGCGCCTGCCGGGGCGGCGCCGTCACGGAGTGCCAGTTAGATGACTGTCGAAGGATTACGGATAGATTACGATCCGTTTTCGCCTCCCATGAAAACGTTATCATCCGTGTGCCGTGAACCCACTGCGGGAGGCACCGCAGGCATCGGGAAGGTCCTCGGATGAGCGAGCGCTGGCAACGGGTGCGGCATCACCCTGGCGCGGTGGCCGCGCTGTTCCTCCTGCCGGCGGGGTTCGGCTTCGTCGTCTTCTACCTCTGGCCCGCCATCCGTGCACTGTGGATGAGCTTCACCGACTACAACGTCCTGCGCGGCTCCGGCGACTGGGTCGGTCTACAGAACTATCAGGACCTGGCCGCCGACCCGCTGTTCTGGCACTCGATGCGGGTAACCGCGCTGTACGTGGTGCTGAACATCGGGGTGCAGACCGCTCTCGCCCTGGCGATGGCGGTGATGATGGACCGGCTCACCCGATCAGCGCTGGTACGCGGCGTGCTGGTCTTGCCGTGGCTGATCCCGCAGGTGGTCGTCGGCCTGCTCTGGTTGTGGATGCTCGACCCCCGGCTCGGCGTGGTGAACCACCTGTTGGACTGGGTGGGCATCGGTGGCCAGGACTTCTTCGGCTCGCCGGCTCAGGTGATCCCGACGCTGGCCGGTGTGAACACCTGGCGTTTCGTCGGCTACACCGCACTCCTGATCTTCGCCGGCCTGCAGATGATCCCCCGTCACCTGTACGAGGCGGCGGCGCTGGACGGTGCGGGGGAGTGGCGGACCTTCTGGCGGGTCACCCTGCCGCTGCTGCGTCCGGTGCTGGCGTTGGTGCTGGTGCTGTCGGTGGTGGGGTCGTTCCAGGTGTTCGACCTGGTGCAGGTCGCCACCGGCGGCATCGGAGGTCAACCGGGCGGACCGGCCAACTCCAGCCTGGTGATCTACGTCTACATCTTCCGGCACGCGTTCAACTTCAACAACGCCGGCTATGCGGCCGCCATGTCGGCGGTGCTGGCCGTGCTGCTGGCCGCGGTCACCTTCTTCATCATGCGGGGGCTGCGCGGCTCCCGGTCCGACCTGGCGTGAAGGGAGGTTGGCGATGACCTCGACCACCACCGCATCAACCGACCGGCCGGCGGTGCCGCGCCGCCCAGCCCGCAAGCCTCGCCGTCCGCTGCGGTTCCGGCTGTCCCGCATCGCCGCCTGGGCGGTGCTGGTCCTGCTGATGGCGGGGACACTGCTGCCGTTCTACTGGATTCTGCGTACCGCCTTCTCGACCAACTCGGCGTTGTTCACCGGCGACCAGTCGGTGCTGCCGGCGGAGCCCACCTGGGTCAACTTCCGGCGGGTGCTCGGGCTGGCCAGTCCGGAGGAGGTGCGGGCGGCCGGCGGCTCCGGCGCCGAGCTGCAGTTCTGGCTCTACCTGCGCAACTCCGTCGTCTTCGCGACGCTGGTCACGGTCGGGCAGGTGACCTGCTGCGCGATGGCCGCGTACGCGTTCGCGCGGCTGCACTGGCGCGGCCGGGACGCGGTGTTCTACCTGTTCCTGTCCACGCTGATGGTGCCGCCGATCTTCGTGCTGATCCCGAACTTCGTGCTGCTCAGCGAGGTCGGCCTGCTGGACACGTTCGCCGGTCTGGCCGCGCCGTACTTCTTCATGACGCCGTTCATGGTGTTCTTCCTTCGTCAGTTCTTCCTCGGGATGAGCAGCGAGTTGGAGGACGCGGCCCGGATGGACGGGGCCGGCCATCCCCGAATATTCCTGCGGATCTGCGTGCCGGTGATGGCGGCTCCGCTCACCACCGCCGCGATCCTCGCGTACGTCATGGCGTGGAACGAGTTCATGTGGCCGCTCGTGGCGGGTAGCGATCCGAGCGTACGGGTGCTGACCGTGGGCCTGTCGGCCTTCCGGTCCGGCCAGCCCCAGGCGGCGCCGGACTGGACCGGGCTGATGGCGGCCACCGTGCTGGGTGCGCTGCCGGTGGTTCTGCTGTTCCTGGCCATGGGCCGGCGGATCGTCGACTCGATCAGATTCACCGGCCTCAAATGACAGGCGGTCGCCGCGAGCGGCGACCGCGCGGGGGGATTGGGTTACGCGCAACGAATCACATCTGAGAGGAGTCCACGATGAAACTCAGCTGGCGCCGGCGGATCGCGGTACCGATGTGTGCCGCGCTCCTGCTGGTGGCCGCGTGCAGCGGCACCGGTGACGGCGACAAGGTGACACTCGACTACTGGCTCTGGGACGACCGGCAGATTCCCCAGTACCAGGAGTGCGCCGACGCGTTCACCGCGCAGAGCGGGGTGGAAGTCAAGATCACCCAGTACGCGTGGGAAGACTACTGGAGCAACCTCAACACCCAGTTCGCCGCCCGCCGGGCACCCGACGTGTTCACCGACCACCTGGCGTTTTACCCGTCGTTCGTGCAGAACCAGGTGATCCTGCCGATCAACGAATACGTCGAGCGGGACAACGTCGACCTGGGGCAGTACTACCCGGGCCTCGCCGAACTCTGGGTGGGCCAGGACGGTAAGCGGTACGGGCTGCCGAAGGACTGGGACACCATCGCCATGGCGTACAACTCGACCATGCTGGCGGCGGCCGGGCTGAGCCGGGAGGACGTCTGGAACGCCACCTGGAACCCCAGCGACGGGGGAACCTTCGAGGACATCATCGCCCGACTGAGCGTCGACGAGAACGGCGTACGCGGTAACGAGCCGGGCTTCGACGCGACGAAGGTCGCCGTGTACGGACTCAGTTTCGACAACCCGTCCAACTCGGCGTCCGGTCAGACCAGCTGGGGCAACTTCGCCCGCAGTCTCGGCTTCGAGCTGCTCGCCGACGGCAACCCCTGGGGCACCGACTACCAGTTCGACGACCCGAGATTGGCGCAGACACTCGACTGGTTCGCCCGGATGGTCAAGGCCGGCTACCTGACGCCGCTGGCTGACCTACAGGGCGTCGGGTACGTCTCGCTGTTCGAGGCGGGCGACGTGGCGCTGACCATCAACGGTTCGTGGGCGATCAGCAGCTTCACCGGGATCTCCGGCGCTGAGGTGGGCTTCGCTCCGCTGCCCACCGGGCCGCAGGGCCGGTGGAGCATCTACAACGGTCTCGCCGACGCGATCTCGGCCAACACCGCGCACCGCGACGAGGCCTGGCAGTGGGTGAAGTACCTCGCGTCCGCCGAGTGCCAGAACGTGGTCGGCGAGAAGGCCGTGGTCTTCCCGGCCATCCCGGCGTCACTGAAGATCGGCGAGCAGGTCCGCGAGCAGGCCGGCCTGGACGTCAGCGCCTACACCACCTACCTGGAATCGCAGCACACCTTCCTCTACCCGGTCACGGTCAACTTCGACCAGGTGACCCAGGCGGTCGGTGCCGCCGTCGACGAGATCCTGCTCGGCAACCGCCCCGCCGCCGAGGCGCTGACCGCCGCCCAGAAGCAGGTCGACTCGATCATGGGCCGGTAGGGACCAGCAAGCCCTGGACGGAAATGTTCACGGGGCCTCTCTGCGCACAATCTGAAAACCTTTTCACCCGATGACCTTGAAGCGCGCCGTCAACCCTGTTGAGGAGCACGTGTGAGCACGATCCACCGAGACAACGACGACCTCCACTGGGGACACTCCGCCCTCGCGGTCATCCTCACCACCCCGCCCGACGCCCCACCGAGCCTGGTGCACCTCGCCGTCGACAACCGCGCGGTGCACCAGACCGGGCAGCACCACCCCCTGGTCGAGATACAGGTAGGTGGGCACGGGCGCGCCTGGTCAGGTGCCCGCTCGACCGGCACGGCGGTCGGCCGGCGGCTGCGCTACGACGGCCACCACCAAAGCGCGGAGGACGGCTGGCAAACACTGCGAGTCGACGCCAGCGACCCGGGCAGCGGCCTGCGGGTCGAGGTCTGGTTCCGGACTCCGGTCGGGGTGCCGGCATTGCAGACCTGGACCGTGGTCCACAACCCCACTCCCGATCCGCTGACCCTGCGGGCGGTCAGCTCCCTGGTGGCAAACCTGATCCTGCCGGCCGACACCGGCGCCGACGACCTCGACCTGCACTGGGCGCAGAGCAGCTGGCTCGCCGAGAACCGGTGGCGTCGCCAACCGGTGCGCGCGCTCGACCTGCCCGACCTGGACCTGCCGCTGCACGGACACCGGTCGCGCGATGCCTTCGTGGTGGCGAGCACCGGCTCCTGGTCAACCAAACACGCCCTGCCGGTTGGGGTAATCGTGCACCGCCCCACCGGGCGCGCCTGGTGCTGGCAGATCGAGCACAACGGCAGCTGGCGCTGGGAGATCGGCGAACGCCAGGCCGGGCTCTACCTCACGGCGACCGGTCCCAACGACACCGACCACCAGTGGCGGCACGTCCTGGCGCCGGGCGCGCACCTCACCTCCGTACCGGTGGGGATCGCCGTCTCCGACGGCGGCCTGGACGGCGCGGCGGCGGCGATCACACACTACCGCCGGCACATCGTCCGCCCACACCCCGACCGGCAGGCCCTGCCCGTCGTGTTCAACGACTACATGAACACGCTGATGGGCGAGCCCACCAGCGAAGCCCTCAACCCGCTGATCGAGGCGGCCGCCGCCGCCGGCGCCGAATACTTCTGCATCGACGCGGGCTGGCACGACGACAGCCGCTCCCCCCGGTGGCACGAGATGATGGGCGACTGGATCCCGTCGACCACCCGGTTCACCCACGGCCTCGGCGAGGTGATCGGGCGCATCCGTGCCGCCGGGATGGTGCCCGGGCTGTGGCTGGAGCCGGAGGTGGTCGGGGTCGACAGCCCGGTGGGAGTCGACCTGCCGGCGGACGCCTTCTTCCAGCGCGACGGCGAACGGCTGGTCGAGGACGGGCGCTACCACCTTGACCTTCGCCATCCCGCCGCGCTCGCCCACCTCGACGCGGTGGTGGACCGGCTGGTCGCCGACTTCGGCATCGGCTACTTCAAGCTCGACTACAACATCGACTCCGGTGCCGGCACCGACCGGGCCGCCGCCAGCGCGGGTGACGGTCTGCTCGGCCACGGCCGAGCCCTGCTCACCTGGCTTGACGGGGTGCTCGACCGGCACCCCGA
Source organism: Micromonospora craterilacus (assembly GCF_003236315.1). Lineage (GTDB taxonomy): Bacteria > Actinomycetota > Actinomycetes > Mycobacteriales > Micromonosporaceae > Micromonospora > Micromonospora craterilacus. Next base: position 17,491 of record NZ_POTY01000055.1, on the reverse strand, counting down.
GCTGGTCATCGAGAACTGTGCCTCCGGTGCCATGCGGATGGACTACGCCATGCTCGCCCGGCTGCAACTGCAGTCCACCAGCGACCAGCAGAACCCCGAACGGTACCCGCCGATCGCCGCGGCGGCACCGATGAGCGTGCTGCCGGAGCAGGCCGCCAACTGGGCCTACCCGCAACCCGGCATGAGCCCGGAAGGCATCGCGTTCTGCCTGGTGACCGGGATGGTCGGACGGCTCTACCTCTCCGGCCACCTGGACCAGATGGCACCCGACCAGCACCGGCTGGTCGCCGACGGGGTGACCGCCTACCGCGGCATCCGCGACCACCTCGCCCGGGCGCTGCCCTGCTGGCCCGCCGGCCTGCCCGACTGGGCCGATCCCTGGATCACCCTCGGGCTGCGCCCGCCGACCGGCGACGACCAACCCACCTACCTCGCGCTGTGGCGACGCCCCGGTGCCGATCCGAAGCTCACCGTCCACCTGCCCCACCTGGCCGGGCGGCAGCTCCAGCCGAGGCTCGTATACCCCCACGACCTCGCCTCCTGGCACGTGACCTGGGAGGCCGAGCCGGGTCGCCTGACGGTGATCAGCGCCGACACCGTACCGGCGGCCCGCCTGTTCGCCCTCACCCCCGAGACCTGATTGGAGGCCCACCGGTCGCCATCCCCGACCAGCATCGCGACATCGCACATCCCCACCACACCGGCCAGCACTCGTAGAGAGCAGGAGAAAGGCACGGCCAGATCACGCACACCACTGCCGACCCGGAAATCCGTACCAGCGATCGTCACCGCGCTCGCCCTCGTCACCGCGGCGTCGATGGCGACCGTCCCCGCCCAGGCCCAGGAACAGCAGGCCACCGCCCAGCAGCTCGTCGTCGACCTCGGCACCCGCACCGGCGAGTTCCGCGGCGCGGCGAGCGGTGCCCTGTACGGACTCAGCGACGAGGGGGTACCCAGCGACAACACCCTGGAGCCGCTGCGGCTGACCACCGTCAACCAGAAGCCACCCGCCGGTGCCCAGCACCCCAACGGCGACGCCCTGGTCGTGGCCGAGCCGTTCTTCCGCACCGGCGGCGACTACATCCAGATCAACGTCCAGGACATGTACGCGAACTGGACCTACGAGAACGTCGGCGGGGTCATCCCCTGCAACCAGGTCTGCTTCGACAACTACATGCAGAAGCTCGCCTGGGTGGTCGACCAGGTGTCCAACAGCCCGTACGCCGACCGCATCGTCTACGTGCCGTTCAACGAGCCCGACGGGATCTGGTACAGCACCGGGACTGGCAACGCCGCCCAGTACCAGACCAGGATGAACGCCCTCATGAACCACTGGAAGGCGGCGGTCGAGTACATCCGGGAGCACCACCAGGGCGCACGGGTCATGGGCACCAACGACGCACTGTTCCGGGCCCGCAACTACGGTGACTTCCTCACCTTCGCCCGCGACAACGACGTGCTGCCCGACTTCACGTCCTGGCACCAGCTCGACTCCACCGGTCTGAACCCGCTGCACGGCAACTACTTCCGCACCAACTACCAGACCTACCGCAACCTCGAGCGGGAGCGCGGCATCGCCCCGATCCCGATCAACATCAACGAGTACGGCGGCAACCGCGACCTGACCGTCCCGGGACAGCTGCTCCAGTACGTCGCCATGTTCGAAGAGGCCAAGGTCGACGCGGGCGGCAAGGCGTACTGGACCGCAGCCGGTCTGCTCGGCGGCGACGTCGTCGAGACCAACAAGCCCGGCGGTGGCTGGTGGTTCTACAAGATGTACGCCGACCTGGCCGGCGCCGACACCGTCAAGGTGACACCACCGACAGCTACCACCATCGACAAGCTCGAGGGGATCGCCGCGATCGACGACAGCCGTCGGCAGGCACGCATCATCGCCGGCGGCGGGACGGCCACCGACTTCGACGTGGTGATCAACAACATCGACCCCGAGACGTTCGGTGACACCGTCAACGTCACCCTCTCCGCGACCACCTGGAGCGGGCAGAATTCCGACGCCCCGCCACCGCTGGTGCTCCGCGACCAGGACCTCGCCCCGGAGAACGGTTCGCTGGTGATCCCGGTCCGCGGGCTCGGGGTCCACGGCAGCGGCGGACCGAACATCGATCTGATGTCCGCGTACGAGATCGTGCTGTCGCCCGGCGGCGCCGGCAGCCGCCAGCCGGTGGACCTGCCCTGGCGCGCCTCGTACGAGGCGGAACTCGCCACCGTCACCGCGGGCACCATCCAGACCTTCGGGACACCGGCGAACTGGAATGCGGCCGCCACCTCCGGCAGCCGCCACGTCGGCAACCTCACCCAGAACACCAGCGCCGTGACGTTCGACGTCGAGGTGCCCGAGGCCGGCGCCTACCGGCTGAGCATCCTGTACGGCAACCAGACCGGTCAGCCGTCCCAGCAGGTGCTCACCGTCAACGGCGGCAGCGCGCAGTTCGTCGACTACCAGGCCACGCTCAACTTCCAGTGGCGCACCCGCAAGGACGTGGTGATCCAGCTTGCGGCGGGAACGAACCAGATCCGGCTGGCGAAGTCCCACCCCGAGCTGGGCGTGGCGGTCGCCCAGGCGTCGCTGGACCGGATCGACCTCGAACGGCTCTCCGGTGGCACCGTCACCCGGAGCTATGAGGCCGAGCGGTCGCAGACCAAGGGCGACGTGACCTACGAGTACGACAACCACCAGCAGTCGGGCGCCGGCCACCTCACCCTCAAGCGCGGCGGTGAGGCCATGTTCTCGGTGTACGCCGAGGAGGACGGCTACTACGACCTGGAGTTCCGGCACAACAGCCCAGGCCGACCGGGGTCGATCACCGCGAACATCGGGCTCGACCGGCGTCCGGTCGACGGCGCCGTGCTCCGGGCCAACCCGGGCGGTGGCACGTTCTTCAAGACCGACCGGCACCGCCTCTTCCTGTCCGCAGGGGTGAACCGGGTGACCGTGCAGCCGGCCGCCAACACCCCGGTACGCCTCGACCGGCTCAGCGTCACCCGAGCCTCGAACGCGCCAACGGTGCGGACGGTGGAGGCCGAGGCCGCCACGCTCACCGGTTCCGCGGCAGTGCAGAGCCACGGCTACGCCTCGGGCGGGCAGTACGTCGGCTGGGTCGGCCAGGGACCGCAGAACCGGCTGTCCTTCCAGGTCGACGTGGCGCAGGCCGGCGACTACATGCTCGTCGTGCACTACGCCAACGACGAGCGCGACACCGGCCACGTCTACAACGCCGACATCATCTCCCGACCGATCGACTTCGTCGTCAACAGTGCAGATGCCACCCGGTACTGGTTCAAGAACACCTGGTCGTGGGGCAACTGGTGGGCGCGCGGCGTGCCGGTGACCCTCAAGGCCGGGACCAACACCAACACCATGTACAACGACCCGGCCAACGGTGCCACGGCCTCGGGTTGCCCGACGCCCTGCATGCCCACGCTGGACAGCCAGTGGGCGCCGAACCTCGACCGATTCGACCTCGCCCCGATCAGGGTCAACTGATCCTCGGGCGACGACCCGGGGGTGGGTCTCGGCCGCCGGCCGAGACCCACCCCCGGCGCCGCCAGGATCAGAGACCGCATTCGTCGACGCTTACGAACATCTCCGTAAGGCCGAACGGTCGTCCGATCAAATCGCTTCTGGCCTCGGTCGGCTGCCGGCCAGGACGAAACGGCAGCTCACGCCAAACACCGCTAATCCGCGGTCACGCTCGGCTCCACCGCTGGTTGGCGTTGCCGTGGCAGGACCAGACGATCACCGTGGTGCCGTTTGCGGTGCCGCCGTTGTTGACATCCAGGCACAGGGACGGGGAGCGGACGTTGCTCACCGTGCCGTTGCCGTTGAACGTCCACTGCTGGTTGGTGTCGCCGTTGCAGTCCCAGATTTGCACCCGGGTGCCGTTGGTCGCGTTCGTCGGGATGTCCAGACACTTGCCGAGGATCCGCAGCGTTTGGCCGCTCTGGCTGATCTGCTGGTTGGCGTTGCCGTGGCAGTCCCAGATCAGGGTGCCGGTGCCGTTGGCGGTGTTGGAGTTGTCGACGTCGAGGCATCGCCCGGCCGACTCGCTGCGCAGCCGGAACGTGCTCGGTGGGTTGGTGGTGCCGCCGCCGCTGACCCGGTACACCACCGTGCCGTGGGCCGGCACGCTCGCGGCGATGGTCCCGGCGGTGGTGGCGGTGCCGTTGGTCCACGCGTCCCGCAGCGAGAACGAGGTGCCGGTCTTGCCGATCGCCGCCGCCGTGGTGGAGACCGTCGTGGTGGAGCCACCCTGGTTGAACAGGGCGACCGCGACGTCGCCGTTGGCCAGCCGCTTGGCCAGAACGCGCCGGGTGCCGTCGTTGGACACCTGGACCGCCTGGAGTCCGAGGGTGTCCTGGTTGATCGCGATCAGGTTCTGGTTCCTGAGGATGGCCAGTGTCGCCGCACTGGCCGAGCGCAGGTCGTTGCCCATCATGAGCGGTGCCGCCATCATCGTCCACAACGCGAAGTGGCTGCGCATCTCGGTGTCGGTCATGCCGCCGTTGCCAACCTCCAGCATGTCCGGGTCGTTGAACCCGCCCGGTGCGGCATATCCGGCAAGGGGGACGTTGACGTTGACGATGTTCTGGATACCCATCGGATAGCCGTTGGTCTGGCCAGTGTTCCACGCGTTGGTGATGTCCTCGGTGGTCCGCCAGAGGTTCGCCACATCGCTCCAGTTGCGCTGCGGCCCGGTCTTCTCGTGGATGCTGTTGGAGTTGATGCTGTAGACGATCGGCCGGCCGGTCGCCGCCAACGCGTCACGCATGATGCCGAACCTCGCCACCTGGTCGTTGATGCTGCCGGTGGGGGAGCACCAGTCGTACTTGAGGTAGTCCACGCCCCAGGCGGCGAACTGCCGGGCGTCCTGGTACTCGTGGCCGAGGCTGCCAGTGGAACCGGGGAAGGCGCCGAAGTACTGGGCACAGGTCCGGTCCAGCGGAACCTGGTAGATACCGAACAGCAGACCCCGGGCGTGCAGGTAGTCGCCGAGAGCCTTCATCCCGCTCGGGAACCGTTGCGGATGGGCCTGCAGGTTGCCCTGCGCGTCCCGGTTCGGGTTGAACCAGCAGTCGTCGACGACGATGTACCGGTACCCGAGGTCCCGCAGACCGTTGTTGACGATCGCGTCGGCCATCTGGCGGATGAGCGTCTCGTCGATGTTGCAGCCGAACGTGTTCCAGGTGTTCCAGCCCATCGGTGGGGTGCGGGCGACGCCGTTGTTCAGGGCCTGCGCGGGACGGGGACCGACGATCCCGTCGGCGACGGTCGCCGTGAGGGTCAATGTCAGGACGCCCAGGACGGCCGTCAGCCATCTCTTCGGGTTACGCACGGGGTTCCTCCTTGTCGACAAGGTGATCGGTCCGGCGGCCGGTTGCTGGCGTGGCGATGACTGGCCCGGCTTGGTTGCCGTTGGTCGAGGCGGGGGCGATGACCCCTGCACCATGCTCGTTGCAGCGCTGGAGGACGCCTGCCTGCGGCCCTAGCCGGAGTGACATGCCGGGTGGCGGCGGCGGGTGCATTCAGCGCGGATCCGGCCGGTCCCAGCCGTGGTTGGCTGCCGGGGTGATGTCGCTCTGACAGCGATGATGTTAGCGCTGACATCGACGTCTGTAAATTGAAGCAGCGGCTCCCATTGCGCGGTGTCGGGTCGCCCGATCTCCGGGGGCCGCAGGGGTGGAAACATCATGGCCATCGATGTTAACGTTCGCAGAGCGCCTTCGTGTGCGACGGCATCGCATGTGGATGGGCCCGATATGAGGCCCGCTCGCCGCCCTGGCCGCCAACCCCAACGTCACCGCAAAACTGTCCGGTCTGGTCACCGAGGCCGGGCCGGGGATCCGAATATCGACTCTCATAGCTCCCGCACTTCGGGTGGCCGGCTCGGTCACCGGTTGGAGGATCGATGTCAGACCTGACCCGACGGAAAGCCCTCAAGATTGGCGCGGCAGGTGCGAGTGGCGCCCTGCTGCCACTGCCATGGACCGCCATGGCTCGTGCGGACTCGGCGGCACCGCCGCAGGTGCTGGCCGCCGGCGACATGGCCCTCTGGTACAGCGCGGGCGCCGGCACCGACTGGTTACGGGCGCTGCCGATCGGCAACGGCCGACTCGGCGCCATGGTCTTCGGCAACGTCGACACGGAACGACTGCAGCTCAACGAGGACACCGTCTGGGCCGGCGGACCGCACGATCCCAGCAACACCAGGGGTCTGGGTGCGCTGCCGGAGATCCGGCGGCTGGTCTTCGCCAACCAGTGGACCCAGGCCCAGGACCTGGTCAACCAGAACATGCTCGGCAATCCGGTCGGGCAACTGGCCTACCAGACCGTCGGCAACCTACGGCTGACCTTCCCCACCTCGGGCGGGGCGTCGCAGTACGACCGGCAGCTGGACCTCACCACCGCGACCACCTCCGTGACGTACGTGATGAACGGGGTGCGGTATCAGCGAGAGGTGTTCGCCAGCGCCCCCGACCAGGTCATCGCGATGCGCCTGACCGCCGACCGGACCGCCTCGATCACCTTCACCGCCACGTTCGACAGCCCGCAGCGGACGACGCTGTCCAGCCCGGACGGCACCACGATCGCCCTCGACGGCGTCTCCGGCAACCAGGAGGGCGTCACCGGCGCGGTCCGCTTCTACGCGTTGGCCAACGCCACCGTCACCGGTGGCACCGCGAGCAGTTCTGGCGGCACGCTGCGGGTCACCAATGCCACCAGCGTGACCCTGCTGGTCTCGATCGGCTCCAGCTACGTCAACTACCGCAACGTCGGTGGCGACTACCAGGGCATCGCGCGGCGGCACCTCACCGCCGCCCGGGCCAGCAGCTACGACCAGCTGCGTGCTCGGCACCTGGCCGACTACCAGGCGCTTTTCGGGCGGGTCAGCCTCGACCTCGGCCGCACCTCCGCCGCGGACCAGCCGACCGACGTCCGGATCGCCCAGCACAACAGCGTCAACGACCCACAGTTCTCCGCGCTGTTGTTCCAGTTCGGCCGCTACCTGCTGATCTCGTCCTCGCGTCCCGGCACCCAGCCGGCCAACCTTCAGGGCATCTGGAACGACTCGCTCACCCCGGCGTGGGACTCGAAGTACACCATCAACGCCAACCTGCCGATGAACTACTGGCTGGCCAACACGACCAACCTGCCCGAGTGCCATGGTCCGGTGTTCGACCTGGTCCGGGACCTCGCGGTCACCGGGGCCCGCACCGCCCAGGTGCAGTACGGCGCCGGCGGGTGGGTCACCCATCACAACACCGACGCCTGGCGGGCCACCTCCGTGGTCGACGGCGCGTTCTGGGGAATGTGGCAGACCGGTGGCGCCTGGCTGGCCACCCTGATCTGGGACCATTACCTGTTCACCGGCGACATCGAGTTCCTGCGGGCGAACTACCCGGCGATGAAGGGTGCCGCCCAGTTCTTCCTCGACACCCTGGTGACCGAACCGACCCTCGGCTACCTGGTGACCAACCCGTCGAACTCGCCGGAGATCGGCCACCACGCGAACGCCAGCGTGTGCGCCGGCCCCACCATGGACAACCAGATCCTGCGTGACCTCTTCGACGGGTGTGCCCGGGCGAGCGAGATCCTCAACACCGACGCCACCTTCCGGGCCCAGGTCCGGGCCACCCGTGACCGGCTGGCGCCGACCCGGATCGGTTCGCGCGGCAACATCATGGAGTGGCTCTACGACTGGGTGGAGACCGAGCGGACCCACCGGCACATCTCGCACCTGTACGGACTGGCGCCCAGCAACCAGATCACCAGGCGCGGCACGCCGCAGCTGTTCGAGGCGGCGCGGCGGACGCTGGAGATCCGGGGCGACGACGGTACGGGCTGGTCGCTGGCCTGGAAAATCAACTTCTGGGCACGGATGGAGGAGGGCAACCGGGCCCATGACCTGATCCGTTTCCTCGCCACACCGGCCCGGCTCGCACCGAACATGTTCGACCTGCACCCGCCGTTCCAGATCGACGGCAACTTCGGCGCCACCGCCGGCATCGCCGAGATGCTGCTGCAGAGCCACGCGGGCGAGTTGCATATCCTGCCGGCGCTGCCCACGGCCTGGCCCAACGGACGGGTGGCGGGCCTGCGTGCCCGGGGCGGGCACACCGTCGGCATCACCTGGAGCAACGGCCGGGCCGGCGAGATCCTCATCCGGCCGGACCGGGCCAGCACCGTGCGGCTGCGCGGGCGGCTGTTCGCCAGCAGCCACACCGTGGTCGACGTCGCTAGCGGCGCGGCGGTCCAGACCCGGCGGATCGAGACCGACCTCATCGAGGTCACCGTGCAGGGCGGGCGGACCTACCGGGCCACCGGCTCCGGGACAACCACGCCGACCCTGGAACAGAGCTTCACCAACGCCAGCACCACCAACGACACCAACACCGACGCCGGGAACTTCGACGGCAACGGCGCCACCCTCTCCGCGCAGGCCCTGGCCCAGGCCGGCGTCACCCCGGGCAGCACGGTGAGCCGTAACGGGGTGAACTTCCGCTGGCCCAACGTCGCGGCGGGCGGTGCCGACAACGCCATCGCCTCGGGCCAGTCCGTCAGCGTGACCGGCACCGGTCGTACGCTCGGCTTTCTCGCGACCAGCAGCTACGGCGCCGTGTCGGGAACCGCCGCGGTGGTCTACGCCGACGGTACGCGCCAGACGTTCACCCTCAGCACCCCCGACTGGTACGGCGGCCCACACGCCGGCGGCACCGCCGCCATCGTGACGACGTACCAGAACCGGCCGGGCAACCAGCGCGTGACCGTACCCGCCTGCGTCTACTACGTGGGCGTGGCGTTGCAGAACAAGCCGGTGGCCCGCGTCGAGTTGCCCAACATCAGCGCTCGACCCGCGGCCGGCGTACCCACCATGCACATCTTCGCGATCGCGATCGGGACCTGACGGCACACCGGCCATCCCGCCTTCGAGTCGAGGGTTCCGACGGAGCCCGCGGTCGGCGCTGCCAGACGGCCGCACGAGGCGACCACACCACCAATTACAGGAGTCCGTTGTGAATTTCGCATCCCCGCTGCCGCCCAGCGGCAGAACCAGGCGTGGAATCGCCTGGTTGCTGGTTCCGTTGATGTTGGCGACGTTCCTCGCCGCTCCGGCGAGGGCGGACAACCCGATCGTCCAGCACGTCTACACGGCCGATCCGGCACCGCTGGTGCACAACGGCCGGGTGTACGTCTACACCGGCCGCGACGAGGACGGCTCGACCTACTTCACCATGCGCGAGTGGCGGGTGTTCTCGTCGGCGGACATGGTGAACTGGACCGACCACGGCGTCCCGATGAACCTGGCGACGTTCAGCTGGGCGGACGCCAACGCCTGGGCGGGTCACGTGATCGAGCGCAACGGCCAGTTCTACTGGTACGTCCCGGTCCGGCAGCGTTCGAACGGACAGATGGTGATCGGTGTCGGGGTGTCGAGTTCGCCGACCGGGCCCTTCCGGGACGCGCTCGGCCGGCCACTGCTGGGCAACGGCGAGATCGACCCGCACGCCTTCGTCGACGACAACGGCCAGGCCTACCTCTACTGGGGCAACCCGAACCTGTGGTACGTCCGGTTGAACGCGGACATGATCTCGTACTCGGGCGGCCTCACCCAGATCCCGCTGACCACCGCCGGGTTCGGCACCCGGACCGGGAACCCGAGCCGGCCCACGTTGTACGAGGAAGGCCCGTGGGTCTACAAGCGCAACGGCGTGTACTACAACGTCTTCGCCGCGGAGTGCTGCTCGGAATTCATCGCGTACTCCACCGCGCCTGGGCCGACCGGGCCGTGGACCTATCGGGGCACTGTCATGCCGCGGCAGGGAAGCAGCTTCACCAACCATCCCGGCATTATCGACTTCGCCGGCAACTCGTACTTCTTCTACCATAACGGGGCGTTGCCCAGCGGTGGTGGCTTCACCCGATCGGTCGCGGTGGAGAGGTTCAGCTACCGCGCCGACGGGTCGATCCCGACCATGAACATGACCACCGCCGGCCCACCCCAGGTCGGCACCCTCAATCCGTACGTCACCCAGGAGGCCGAGACCATTGACTGGGCCAACGGCATCGAGACCGAGCCGTCCAGCGAAGGTGGGATGAACGTCGGCTTCATCGAGAACGGCGACTGGATTCGGGTCAAGGGTGTTGCCTTCGGCGTTGGTGCCTCGTCCTTCACCGCGCGGGTCGCCTCGGGAAGCGGCGGCGGCACCATCGAGCTGCGGCTGGACAGCAGCACCGGCCCGCTGGTCGGCGCCTGCGCCGTGACCGGCACCGGCGGTTGGCAGAATTGGACGAACACCACCTGCAACGTCAACGGTGCCACCGGCACCCGCGACCTGTACCTGCGCTTCACCGGCGGCAGCGGCTACCTGTTCAACATCAACAACTGGCGGTTCACCGCCGGCCCCGGCGCCAACCTGGTGACCAACGGCAACATGGAGAGCGGCACGACCGGGTGGTCGGTGTTCGGCAGCGGCACGCTGACGCCCGACACCAACGTCGTCCGTGGCGGCTCCCGGTCGCTGCTGCACACCGGGCGTACGGCCTCGTGGAACGGCCCCAGCCAGGACCTGACCTCGAAGTTGACCAACGGCCGGACATACACGACGACCGTGTGGGTACGGTCGCAGAGCGGGACCCCCTCGGTGCGGCCCACCTTGGCGGTGACCGCCAACGGCACCACCAGCTACGTCCAGCTCACACCGGCGGCGACGTTGAACGCGAACGGTTGGACCCAGCTCACCGGCGCGGCCACCGTGTCGTGGAGCGGAACCCTGACGAACGCCCGCTTCTACGTCGAGACAGCCTCGGGCACCGACAACCTGTACCTGGACGACGTGACGGTCCAGTGACCGGCAGGGCGGGCGGACCCGGGCCTCGGGTGCCGCCCGCCCATACCGTCGGGGATGGTCACGAAGTGATCCGGAAGGTGGCGTCCTGGCGGTCGCCGGCGCTCGAGGACGAGCTGAGAGGATCGATGCGCAGCACATATCCGGCGTGCCGTAGGTAGTACGTGGGGAAGTTGTACGAGCGGAACGACGACCAGGAACCATCGGCGAGTCCGGCGACGCGGTAGAAGGTGGCGTCGGCCCGGAACGTCGCGGTGTTGTCGTTGGGGTCCAGCCGCGCCACGTAGCCGCTGTGCCGCAGGAAGCTGCCGGGCACGCTGACCGACTCGAACGACACCCCGGTCGCATCGGCGAGTCCGGGCACCATCCGCCAGAGCTGATCCCGGTACGGCTCGAACGGGTACGGGTCGATGCGTACCGTGCGGTTGGCGTGCCGTACGAAGTAGTCGGGAAAGTTGGAGGACTTCAGCCGGACCCAGTTGGGCGTACCCCAGCGAGTGACCGCCGCGTTGTACTCGGCCTCGGTAATGCAGACGATCGAGCCGTGCTTGGAGTTCAGCGGCGGGGTGTAGTCCCGCTGGCTCAGCACGGACCACGCGTTGGCGCCGAGGTTGCCGGTGGACCAGAGGTAGAAGTCGTTGTTGACCGGGCTGAACGAGTCGCCCCAGAGCCACCAGCCAGCGCCGTCGTTGCGCCTGACCAGATGCGCACCCTCGATGGCGTTGCCCTGGCGCAGGCCGCTGGTGTAGGTGGTGAAGCTGTTCGGGGCGCCGGTGTTCGACCGGGCGCCGTACAGGTACCCGTTGGCGAGGTTCTTGTAGTACATGTACGTCACGCCGCCCTCGACGTGGATGTCGGCGTCGAGCACCGGGAAACCCGGGCTGAAGTAGGTCTGCGGCGCGCTCACCGTGCGGAAGTCGCTCGTGTAGTTCACCAGGAACAGGTCCGTGGTGGTGTTGGCCGAGTAGACGATGGCGTACTGCCCCCGCCCGGCGTCCCAGAACACGGTCGGTGCCCAGGTGTGGACGTTGGCGTAGGTGTGCATCTGGATCCGGCGGTATCCGGTGAAGCTGGTCAGGTTGGTCGAGTCGTACACGTGCAGGTACTGGCTGTTGCGGCCGAAGTTGAGGCCGTACAGGTCGGTGGCGACCACCACGAAGGTGCCGTCCTGCTTGCGGTGGATGAACGGATCGCGCAGCCCGAGGTCACCGGCGGTCGGGGTGACCACCGGGTTGTTCTGGTTGAGGGGGGTCCAGTTCAGACCGTCCCGGCTGACCGCAAGGTGCAGGCCGTAGTTGGCCCCCGACTGATTCGGTGACTCGGTGAAGTAGGTCTTCAGGTACCCGGTGTAGGTGGCTGCCGCTGCGGGCGGCGGGTTGATCGTCAGGCCGTACGCGGTGAGTCCCGCGGTGGCGACCGCACCCAGGGTGAATGCTCGTCGGCTCAGGGCCATCGTGTTGACCTCTCTGGTGGTGGGACAGGGGTGACTCCCGCACGCCACGGGCTGGGTCGGCCCGTTGTCAGAGGACGGCAGGCGGGCAGGCGGTGTCGCGGCGGTAGGCGACCCTCGACGCCCGGGCTGTGCATTGTGTGCCGCCCGGCGGCGGTGGGCACTCGCCCGATTCCATAAGTCCGGGGCTCGAGACTTGATGGACTACCATCGATGTTATCGTTAACATATCGGCTTCGGTGACAGGTGCGCAAGCCCCAGATTCCGGGAGACGCCGGTCGGAATCCCCTCGCAACCCCGACCTGACCGTGCTGAAACGTCACTCCGCGCCGGCGGTTCCCACCGTCGTGGTGTTTGGGTCGTTCCGCGAGGGCTGGTCCGTCAGCAGCAACATGCGGCACCACCGGAATGAGTCGCCTCTTACCCGAGCCCCTGTAGGGGCGTGATTGCGGCCATGGCTAGTCGAGTAGCCCGCGTATGGCGCTTGCGAGGTTGGCGAGTCTTTCGTTGGCGCGGCGGCGTCGGTGTTTTACCCATTCTTTGCCTTCGGCAGCGACGCCTTCGAGGACGTGCAGGGTGTGATTGAGCCCGGCCGCGTCCAGCGACAGCTCGGCGATCTTGGCAGCGTTCTCGTCGTCCTGGAGCGTCTCGTTGTCGGGTTCGGTTACCCGGATGGATATGGGTTCTCCGTTGAAGAGCGTCAGCTCGAAGGTCTGCTGCCGGGTCGCGATCCCGTCGATCCGGACCGCAGCGACGGCGTCAAAGCGGTAGTTGAGGCGTTGGGTGGTGTGGCTCGCGACGGTCTCGAATTCGAGATCGATGTTGACCTGCCGAACGCCGTCGTCGGTGAGCAGGAACAGCAGCAGACGGTATCGGGAGTACCGCCACGGTCCCTGGGGGTACCGGGCCTTCTTGCAGGACGGCGCCGGTGCTTCGATGAAAGCGTGTGCGATCACCTGGCTGGGGCGCAGTCGGTACTGCTGCATGGCCTGGTTGACCAAGACTTTGCGGTCGCTCTCCAACCAGGCAGCCATCTCGGTGTCCGACGGCTTGTCGGACAGCTTGTGGCGCCACCGGTGGTACGCCTCCCAACGGGCGGTGTCCTTATCGTCTCGTTCTGCCTGGTCATCGACGACCCTGCGGCGTTCGGCGACGATCCGGAACGACGAGCGTATCGCCAGCACTGCAGATACCGCCGTGAGCAGAAGCCAGAATGTGCCGGACAACGGGGCGGTGGTCACGACGGCAGGTACTGCCCAGAAACACCCGGCGGCGAGGAGAGCCAGTCCTCCCGCGTTGAGGACCCAGGTCTTGGCGGGAGTGCGCAACTGCTGGCGGTACGCCGTCAACGTGTCCCGCTCCCATTGCCCTCGGACATCGCTCACCAGGTGTCGAACGAGCCAGGCGACCCGGTCGACCTCGATGCGTTGTTCCCGGTAGAGTTCGACGACCTCGTCGCGGAGGTGCCGCCGGATGCCCGCCGTCTGCGCGAGCCAGTAGGCTCGGTCGGTACCTCGTGGGACGTACCGTCGGAAGTAGCGGTCGAAGAGACGGTCCACCTTGCGAGCAAAGCCATCTGGTGGTGCCTCCCGTCGCCTTTGCTGTGGTGGACGGATCTGTGCTTCCTTCACGCGCAGCCGTGTCTCGCGGTAATACCGGTCCGCCCCGCCGAGACAGAAGGATGCCAGCCCGATCAGGCCGGCGAGCAGCCCGAGGTACGGGTCGAGCGTGCCGCGAGCCGCCACCAGCACGCTCATTTGCACCACGGCGAGGGTGAACACGCCAACGCCGGCGCCGGCACCGAGCCAGTCGCGGAGCGGAACAGCGGCGGGCTGCACCGGCAGAGTCCGAGGCTGAGCGGGTGTGGGGTGAAAGAACTTCCAAATTCTCGTGTGCCGGTCGCCCGTCGTGCGCTGCAACTGCGCCAAGGCGACGGACTTCCACCACATCTCATCCTGCATCGCACCCTCGAGCAATGCCTCGAGGTGGCCGTAGATCTCGTCTCGCTGACGCTTGTTCAGTGCGTCGATCTCCTTGACCACGAGATCCGTCTCGGCATCGCAAATCGGGGTCAGGAGGCGGCCGATCACCTTCAAGCCCGCAACCCACTCGTCACGGTTGTCGAGGTGGGGCAGGCTGGCGCAGATGGCGATGAGGCGATCCAATTCCTCGGGCGCGAGTTGACGCAGGGTACGTCCGCTCAACAGGGCTATGAGCCGGAAGAACTGGACCTCCGCGGTGACATAGCCGCCGGCGACCGCCTTCTCGATGAGCGTGCGCGCCTGGTCACGAACCCGCCCGTCGAGATAGTGCATGGCGGCGGCGAACTGATCCTGAGGATTGGGGTCCGGCGGAAGCCGGTAGAAGTTGATGTCACCGTGGACGACGCCTGCCTGCACGTCGACGTGCGCATCTCCGTGAGCGACGTTGGTCGCGGTGGGGGTCGTCATGACATGCCCCGGACTGCGGCGATGATCGCCGCGAGCCGCGCCGCCAGTTCGGCTACGTCGGCTACCAGACCCCGCAACCGCTTGAGCGCGACAAGTAGACCGCCCTTCTTCTCGGGCTTGCCCGCCGAGATGCAATCCGATGCGACATCCAGCTCCGACTCGGCGGCGGCATAGGTTTCCTCGTCCAGACGCCCATCGCGGTGAGCCTGCTTGAGGTGCGTTCGCAGGTCAGCGAGGCTCGTTGCCAGATCGATCGGCCGCTCGGCGCCAGCGCCGACGTTGACGTTGCCGTAAATCTGCCCGGCCTGCACCCCGACCTGAGCGTTTCCGCTGGCGATGTTGCGGTTGCTCATATGCATCGTTGGGCTCCTTTGCCGGTCCGCTGCGCCTGTTTGGCCGGTCGGACCATCGGTATTCAGTTCTCGCGCCAGCGCGGTGGCGAACGCCGCGGCGTGACGTGCGGCCTTCGGTTGCCAGTTCTTGCCGTCGGTGGCTGCCTTGCTGCCGTCGGCGTGGTCGCTGATGCCGCGGACGACCACCACGGGCAGGGCCCGGTTGAGGTGGCCCGCCTGGGCCACACCGGCCGCCTCCATCTCGATCGCCACGGCGTCGTTGTAGTGCTGACGGATCCAGCGGGCCTGTTCGGAGATCCCCGAGTCCTGGACAACCTCTCCTGCGGCGATCGGCCCGAAATGGACGTAGGGTGCTGCGTCTGCGGGAAGACCGCGACGCCAGGCGGTGGACCTGGCGACATGCTGGGCGATCTGGTCGGCCTCATGGGGGATCTCCCACGCCTTCGGTCGGGCCTTCAGGCCGTCGTCCTCGCTGGTGCCGCCGTGGTAGGCGTAGATCTTGCTGGCGACGACGACGTCGCCGAGGCGGATGTTGGGCCACAGACCACCGGCGACTCCCACGAACAGCACAGCGGTCGGGGAAAACTCAGCCATCGCCCGCTCCGTGAGCACCGCGGCCGGATGATTGCCCTTGCCGACCAGCCCCAGCGCGACTCGGCAGTCGCTTTGGTCGATCCGGCCGACTTCGAAGCGGGTGCCGGCGGGGTGCAGACGCACCCGCAGGTCGGTCAGCTGGTCGCGGACCGCTTCGTACTCGAGGTTCAGCGCCGTGAGGATCACGACGACACCGCTGTTCGTACTCACGCTGTCTCCTTGTCTGCCTGGCCATGGGGTCGGGTCATCGGAGGATGAAGAGTCGTGCGGGGTCCGGGGCGAAACAGCCGGGCGGGACGCCCCCCTTCGGTCTTGCGACTCGTGCCGGCGGGGACGATGAAGCCGTCTACGCTCTGCACTTTCCGGTAGAAATTCCGCGGATCCAGCCGCACGCCCCACACCGCTTCGTAGACGTCCTGGAGCTCCACGATGGTGAAAGTCGGACCGCAAAATGCGGTGGCGAGCGCCGACCGCTCCAACTTCTCCCGCGCCCGTTCGACACCGTCGGTCAGGATCTGCTCATGATCGAAGGCGAGCTGCGCGTCACCGGACAGCGCCTGTGCCACCGGGGTCCAACACGCCTGGGACGCGTCGGTGCCGGCAACCGGCTCGGGTAGCCGAGGAGCGATTGCCAGGTAAGCCGCAGAGACAACCCGACCTCGGGGGTCGCGATCCGGCAGGCCGTAGATACCAAGCTGTTCGAGGTGCAACTGATCCAGCCCCAAGCCAGCCTCCTCGGCAAGCTCTCGATGGGCGGCCGTCACGAGGTCTTCCCTCTCGTGGCTGAGGAAACCGCCGGGCAGAGCCAAGGCGCCCTGATAGGGCTCAATCCCGCGCTGGATCAACAGCACATGCAGCCGGGATTCCCGCAAGGTGAATATGACGAGGTCAACCGCAAGAAGAACGGTCGGCGGAACCCAGCGATCGTCAGACATGAATCGACCATAGGCTTACTGTCACTCTGACAGGAAGGGGGCTGGGTGTCGGATTTCAGCGCTTCACGCAGGCGGAATGGCTACTTTCGCCGCTTGACTACCCGGTCGTTGACCAGCCGCTCCGCTGGGTCGACTGGGCTGGCCTGACCTTTGGCCGAGCATCGTCGCGATGACGCTGACACCTGTCCGGTGCCCTGTTGCTAGTGGGGAGTGGCGGCGATCACATCGGATCGGGACCTAATCCGGGTGGGCCCGTCGTCTTACCGGATGTGAGGACCGGCCTAGACGCTGCTGACGAGGGTGAACTCGTACGCCGAGTCGCCCGTGGAGATCGGCGGGCGTTCGACGAACTCTACCGGCGTACCGCGCCGTGGCTGGAGGTGCGCCTGCGCCGCCGGTGCGCCGACCCGGACGTGGTCGCCGAAGTCCTGCAGGACGTGTACCTGACGGTCTGGCGGGCCGCGGGCAGCTTCGTCGGCGCCCGGGCCAAGAGCAGCGGCGAGACCCAGGGGAGTGCGGTGGGTTGGCTGTGGACCATCGCCGCCCACCGCTTGGTGGACGCGTTCCGCCGCCGGGCGCGGCAGGCGCAGGTGCCGCAGGTACAGCTCATGCCGAGCACGGCCCCCGCCGCTGAGGACGAGGTCATGGCTGCCCGGGTGGGACAGGAACTTGAGCAGGCCCTGCTCGTCCTACCGCCCGAGGTCCGCGACGCCTTGCGGGCCACCGTCCTTGACGGGCTCTCGCCGCGCGAGGCGTCAGTGCTGCTGGGGGTACCGGAGAACACCGTCAAGTCCCGTGTCCGCCGAGCCCGGATCGCCCTACGGGAGGCGCTGTCATGACAAC
>NZ_POTY01000559.1 GCF_003236315.1 Micromonospora craterilacus | reverse complement strand
GAAGGGGCCCGGCAGCGGCGACCTGGCGTGCACGCGCACGCCGTCGGGGCCGAGCACGGTGAACGTCGAGTCCATGGGGCCGATCTGGACGTCCTGGGCGCGCCAGTCGGCGTCGGGGTGGCCCTCGGCGGAGAAGGTGACGACCGGCACGGTCGCCTAGCGCGCGAGGCGGCGGCCGTAGTCGTCGTCCACGTTGACCACGCCGAGTTTGCTGCGCCGCGGCGTGAAGAGCTGTGCCTTGGCCCGGAAGTAGTCCTCCATGTCGGAGTGGAACTCCATGTGTTCCGGGCTGAGGTTGGTGAAGACGGCGATGTCGAAGACGCAGCCGTCGACCCGGCCGAGGACCAGGGCGTGGCTGGAGACCTCCATGGCGACCGCCTCGACGCCGTCTTCGCGCATGACGGCGAACAGGGCCTGCAGGTCGGTGGCTTCGGGGGTGGTGCGCTCGGACTTGATC
>NZ_POTY01000558.1 GCF_003236315.1 Micromonospora craterilacus | reverse complement strand
AGTTGAAGAAGTTAATGCCGTTTCTGACGAAGACATTGACAAGAAGTACGAAGAAATGAAGAATGACTACAACTTTGTAGAAGGTCAAAACTCTTCCGAAAAATTCGAACACAATACTAAGTATCAAATTCGTGAATACTTCGGTTTGAAGAAGTTCATGGATGACCGTGGATACACAGCATTCACAACTAACTTTGAAGACTTAGCTGGTTTGGAACAATTACCAGGTTTAGCAGCACAAATGTTGATGGCTGAAGGTTATGGATTTGCTGGCGAAGGTGACTGGAAGACAGCTGCTTTGGACCGCTTATTGAAGATTATGGCTCACAACAAGCAAACTGTATTTATGGAAGATTACACACTTGATCTTCGTGAAGGTCATGAAGCAATCCTTGGATCACATATGCTTGAAGTTGACCCATCAATCGCCAGTGACACACCACGTGTTGAAGTACAC
>NZ_POTY01000557.1 GCF_003236315.1 Micromonospora craterilacus | reverse complement strand
AATGCGCCGGGTTGATGCGGTGAATGGGGATGTACCCCATGATGCTGTTGTGACGGGTGAAGCAACGATTGTTGATTTGTATGCCACGGCCTTGAGTCAATTTTTGTTGATCAGTTTAAAGCAACAGTGGACGCATTTGATGGTGTTGGAAGATGCTGATATTGAGAAGTTTGCCCGTTTTCCACAAATGCGGCTAGCTCATCAATTTATGGGCATTAAGACGATGCTGTTAAACAGTTATCATCAGAAGCGCCAAAGTGATTTCGCCCATGCTTGGCGGTCATTTATGAAATTGGGATTATTTGAATTGCATTTAACTGAGGAAGAGCTCGCAAAAGCAATTTCTCACGTTTTGGGTGCTTCTGACCTTGATTCACCAGCGTTTTAACCGTACAATAGATGAGGCGATAGTGAAATGTTGCCTCATCTATTTTATATGCAGCTGTAGCACAACTGGAT
>NZ_POTY01000556.1 GCF_003236315.1 Micromonospora craterilacus | reverse complement strand
GTGCCGGGCCAGGACGTTCGCGGCGTCGGCGCCCGACGGGAGCATCAGGGCGTACAGCAGGTCCCTGACGGTGAAGCGCTCACCGGCGCGCAGACCGGCGGTGGCGGCGCCGCCGCGGGCGGCGTACCTGACGTCGATGGCGTCGACCCTGATGACGTCGCTCAACTGCGCCTCGCTGAGCACGACGTACGCGGTCATGACCTTGACCAGACTCGCGACCGGCATGCGTTTCGTGTGCCGTTTGCCGTAGTGGACCGTTCCTGCGGAGTCGATGACGTACGCGGACTTCGCCCCGACGTGCGGGGCCTCCACGGCGGCCACGGCGGGGGAAGAGAACCCCACAAGCGTGGCGACTACGACAGAGCTGATGAAACCCCCAATACGCATGACAATCATGGTGACAGGCGATCAAGGTTTCGTTTGCTTAATTCAGCTATGAGTCGCTATCAGACGGGGGTAAAT
>NZ_POTY01000555.1 GCF_003236315.1 Micromonospora craterilacus | reverse complement strand
GTCTACACCTGCAATGTTTGCAAGTTCGACAGGTGATACACTACCACCTTTTTTCAATGTTTCTAACCAAGCATCAACAGCTGGTTGGCCTTCATTTTTAATCTTTTGAGAAACGACAGTTCCGATTGTTAAGCCAGCAGAATACGTATACGAATATAATCCCATATAGTAATGAGGTTGACGCATCCATGTTAATTCAGCACCCTCAGTCATGTCTACTGCATCTCCAAAAAATTGTTTATAAACATTTAGCATTATTTCATTTAATGTCGGCGCATTTAAAGATTCACCTTGATCTACTTTGTGATACACTTCACGTTGATAAGCAGCTTCTAATAAATGGGTAACCATATTATGATAATATGTTCTAGATAAAATTGAGCCAATAACCCAACGCTTAAATCTTGGATTATCACTTGTGTTAAATAAATAATTGGCCATCAACATTTCATTCATTGTAGAAG
>NZ_POTY01000554.1 GCF_003236315.1 Micromonospora craterilacus | reverse complement strand
CCCGTACCGCCTCCACCACCTCGGCCGGCCGGGCCCGCTTGAGCAGGAAGCCGCTGGCCCCGACACGCAGCGCGTCGTAGACGTACTCGTCGTTGGCGAAGGTGGTGATAACCAGCACCCGGGGCGGCTCGGCGGAGCTGGCCAGCAGCTGCCGGGTGGCCTGGATGCCGTCGATCCCCGGCATCCGCACGTCCATCAGCACCACCTGCGGCCGGTGCCGGGCGACCAGCGGCGGCACCTCGGCGCCGTCGGCGGCCTCGGCGACCACCCGCAGGTCCGGCTGGGCGTCGAGGATCGCCCGCAACCCGATCCGGATCAGTTCGTCGTCGTCGACGATCAACACGTCGGTGCTCATCCGGCCGCCCCGATCGGCAGCCGCACCCGCACCCGCCACCGGTCCTGGTCCGGGCCGGCGGTCATCCCGCCGCCGAGCAGCAGCACCCGCTCCCGCATACCGACCAGCCCCCGCC
>NZ_POTY01000553.1 GCF_003236315.1 Micromonospora craterilacus | reverse complement strand
GGTCTAGGATCGTTAGCTCAGTTGGTTAGAGCAGAGAGTCTCATAAGCCTCGTGTCCTGGGTTCGAGTCCCAGACGATCTACTGTAGTGGTCTGGCAGGCCGGGTAACGTTCTGCACTTTGTGCGAAGGCTGCGTGCACACTCATAATCCACTGTGCAGAAGACCACACACACATTTCCTAGCACATATAGGGAAATGCGGGTGTCAGTAGTTCAATTGGTTAGAATACTAACCTCCAAAGTATGCGGAAGGAAAATCATACTGAGTCTGATATGTTTTACAACTAAATATCTTGCTTCCTTAGCTCAGCTGGTAGAGCGGAATAGTGAGGTAGTTGCTTAGGTTGCTATTAGTATGAAATCTTGTGAGTACTGTGGCAAGGAGACTGCCAATCCTAAGTTTTGTTCCTTATCTTGTTCATCTAAAGCCTACCCGAGAACATCTAAGTATCCTTACTATAAAGAGTGTGTGGAAT
>NZ_POTY01000552.1 GCF_003236315.1 Micromonospora craterilacus | reverse complement strand
CGCCCACCCCGTCCCAGTCCCCGACGCCGAAGCCGACGCCGACGTCCAAGCCGACACCGACGCCGAAGCCGACGCCCACCGGCACTCCGAAGCCCACGGCATCGCCGACGCCTCGGCCGTCGACGTCTCCGACCCCCTCGCCGACGGGTTCCACCTCGCCGTCGCCGACGCCGACGGGTTCCACCTCGCCCTCGCCGACGCCGACGAGTTCGACCTCGCCGTCGGCGAGCCCATCGGTCTCGTCGTCGCAACGCGCCGACGACAGCAGCGCCGCCCCGACCACGGCGGCGAGCAGCAACGCACCCGACGAGAGCTCAGCCAGCCCGTCCGCCCTCGGCGGCCTCTGACCAGGGCAGAATCCCCCCAGCGGCGCCGGTGGTTCCCGGCGCGTCGACCGGCAGCCAGCATGAGGTAGACCGGGACACTGTGGGCACTCCGGGTGTGCCACCCGGTCGGAATGTGGCACGGTGTCTCTCAGGCACTCCCGGCCCGGCGGTACGGGCCGGGTGCGAGC
>NZ_POTY01000551.1 GCF_003236315.1 Micromonospora craterilacus | reverse complement strand
CCCACCGAGGCGCCGCAGGTGTTCAACCTGGCGTTGACGGTCTACCTGCTGCCGTGGGCGGTGCTGGCGGTGCCGCTGGCCACCGCCGCGTACCCGACCCTGGCCGCGGCGGCGGCGGGCGGGGACGACGAGACGTACCGGGACACCCTGTCGGCGACCCTGCGGGGGGTGCTGCTGGCCAGTTTCCTCGGTGCGGCGGTGCTGGTCGGCGCGGCCGGTCCGATCGGCCGGTTCTTCCCCCTCAACGCCGAGGCCACCGCC
>NZ_POTY01000550.1 GCF_003236315.1 Micromonospora craterilacus | reverse complement strand
ATCCGCGCCCGCGCCGGGGATCCGCGCCCGCGCCGGGGATCCGCGCCCGCGCCGGGCATCCGCGCCCGCGCCTGCATCCAAGCCCGTGCCGGGCATCCGCGGCCGTGCCGGCACCCGTGCCGGGCACCCGCGGCCGTGCCGGGCACCCGCGCCCGCGCCCGCGCCCGCGCCCGCGCCCGCGCCCGCAAGATCGTGCTCGATCCGGGATTGAGTGGCCTCACCGTTGCCGAGAGGCCACTCGATCCTGGATCGAGCATGACCATGACCATGACCATGACCATGACCATGACCATGAGCATGAGCGCAGATCGATATGCCCGGGGGTGCCGGGCTCTGATTCGGTCAGGGAGGCCCGCCGTGGGCGGGGCCGTGTGCTCCGCACCGGTCAGGCGTGGCGAGGCCGGTGGGGCCGGTCGCGCCACGCCTGGTGACCGTAGGTGGCGGTCATGACCAGGTCGCGGTCATGACCAAGTGGCGGTTACGACAAGTGGCGGTTATGACCAGGGGGCGGTGGGGTACC
>NZ_POTY01000054.1 GCF_003236315.1 Micromonospora craterilacus | reverse complement strand
GGTCAGAGGTCGAGGAGAATGGTGCGGGGGCCGATGTTGACGCTCTCCACCAGCATGTGCGCGCGAAACCGGCCGGTATGGACCGTGGCACCGCGTTGCCGCAGCGCCTCGACCACCGCCTCGACCAGCGGTTCGGCCACCTCGGCCGGCGCCGCCGCGGTCCAGCTCGGGCGTCGGCCCTTGCGGGCGTCGCCGTAGAGGGTGAACTGGCTGACCACCAGGATCGGCGCGTCGGTGTCGGCCGCGGACCGCTCGTCGTCCAGGATGCGCAGCTCGTGCACCTTGCGGGCCATCGTCCGGGCGGTCTCGACGGTGTCGGTGTGGGTCACCCCGACCAGCACCAGCAGCCCGTCGGCGATCGCGCCCACCACCTCGCCGTCGACCGTGACGCTGGCCCGACCGACCGTCTGCACCACCGCCCGCATCAGGCCGCGACCGGCTCGATGAAGCCCCGCTCGACCAGGTGCGCCACGATTGGTCCGGCTGCCTCGGCCAGCTCGTCCACGGTCACGTCGTGCGCGACGGCGAGCAGCGCGAGCTGGTCGCGCAGCGGCAGCGCCCCGTCGGCCCCGCCCACCAGGGCCAGCACCAGCGGGTCGATCTCCTCGGTCCAGCGCAGCCCGTGCGGCATGGTGAGGACCTGCCGGTCCACTCCCCAGCCGTCGGGGCCCATGGTGGCCTCCTGGTGCAGCCGGAGCCCGTCGGCGGCGCGGTAGCGCGCGGAGAGCAGCCCTTCGGTGTCGCGCTCGTGCAGCCAGCTCTGCCGGTCGAACCAGCCGGCGATCCGGTCGCCCATCGGCGCTTCGACCCGCTGGCGCAGGTCCTCCACCCGCAGGGTCGGGTCGTCGTGGCCGGCCCGGCGCAGCGAGACGATGCCGAAGCCGATCGCCTCCACCTTGTGCGCGTCGAACCAGTCCAGCCAGTCGGCCATGCGCTGCGGGTCGGCGGCCTCGCCGACGTCGGTCAGCCACAGGTTGACGTACGCCATCGGGTCGGCGACCTCGCGCTGGATCACCCAGGCGTCCAGGCCGGTGCCGGCGAACCAGCCGGCCACCCGCTCGCCCCAGTCCTCGCCGGTCACGTGCACCCAGTTGGCGAGGTACTGCATGGTGCCGCCTTCGGTGAGCAGCCCGGGCGCGGCGGCGGCCAGCTCGGCGCCGATGGCGTCGCCGACCCGTCCGGAGTCGCGGTAGACGTGCGTGGTGGTGCCCGGCCCGACCACGAAGGGCGGGTTGCTCACCACCAGGTCGAAGCGGCGGCCGGCGACCGGCGCCACCATGTCGCCCTGCAACAGCTCCCAGTCCTGGCCGTTGAGCGCGGCGGTGGTGGCGGCGAAGCGCAGCGCGCGCCGCGAGAGATCGGTGGCGGTGACCCGCCGCGCGTGGGTGCCGAGGTGCAGCGCCTGTACGCCCGATCCGGTGCCCAGATCGAGGGCGCTCTCCACCGGCCGCCGGATGGCGGCACCGATCATGGTCTGGGTCGCCCCGCCGATGCCCAGGACGTGCTCGGCGTGCAGCGGTCGGCCGGGGCGGGCGCTGGCCGGCACGTCCGCGAGCACCCACCACTCGTCGCCGTACGGTTCCAGGTCGAGCCCCATCCGCAGCCCGTCACCGTGCCGTTCGACCAACCCCGCGTCGAGCGCCTCGGTGATCGACAGTGGCGCCAGCGCGGCCGCCACGGCGGCCTCCGGCTCGGTCTGCTCGCAGATGAAGACCCTGATCAGGGTGGCGAGCGGGTCCCGGTCGGCGGTGGCGCGCAGGGCGGCCCGGAAGTCGTTGCGGGCTACCCCGCCGGTGGCCTGCGGGCCGAGTCGCAGGGCGATGCCGTTGGCGGTGAACGCGGCCCGGGTCAGGGCGGTCCGCAGCGCCTCGACGCCGGCGGGGGAGAGCAGCATGTCGTGTCCGTCCACACCGTCATCCTGCCTGGTGGCGCCGGGCCCGGGTGCGGCCGCCCGTGACATTCTCAATCAATCGACGAACATCTCTGTCATATCTATCGATCAAACGCTAGCATCTCCTGCAACTCAATCCGAGGGGCGGACCGTCCGGCCAGAAGCCCGGTCGGCCGCCCAGGCAAGGGAGGCAGACGATGTCCTCAGAGTCCACCGCGCGACGGCGCTTCATTCGGGCGTTCGCCGTCGTCGCCACCGCGGCGGCCGTCTCCGCGGCCAGCGTCACCCCCGCGCTCGCCGCGCCCACCGGCGAGATCCGCGGCGCCGGCGCGTCGAACGCGATCAGCGGAAGCTACCTCGTCGTCCTGCGTACCGACGCGGTCGGCGCCGCCGGCACGTCGGCGGCCCGCACCGCGGTGCCGGACCGGGCCAGTTCGCTGGTGAAGCGGTACGGGGGCAGTGTCTCCGACGTGTACAGCGCGGCGCTGACCGGGTTCGCCGCCAAGATGACCGCAGCTCAGGCGGCCCGGCTCGCGGCCAACCCCGCGGTTGCCTACGTGGAGCAGGACCAGGTGGTCACCACCCAGGCGACCCAGAACAACCCGACCTGGGGCCTGGACCGTATCGACCAGCGGAACCGGCCGCTCAGCGCCACGTTCACCTACCCGAACACCGCCTCGAACGTGCGGGCGTACATCATCGACACCGGCATCCGGACCACCCACAACGACTTCGGCGGCCGGGCCACCTGGGGCACCAACACGATCGACACCAACAACACCGACTGCAACGGCCACGGCACCCACGTCGCCGGCACCGTCGGCGGTACGACCTACGGCGTGGCCAAGCAGGTCCGCCTGGTCGCGGTGAAGGTGCTCAACTGCTCCGGCGGCGGCACCACCACCAGCGTGGTCAACGGCGTGAACTGGGTGACCGCCAACGCGGTGAAGCCGGCCGTGGCGAACATGAGCCTCGGCGGCGGGGCCAGCAGCTCCATCGACAACGCGGTGGCCAACTCGATCGCCTCCGGCATCAGCTACGCCGTGGCGGCGGGCAACTCCAACGCCAACGCCTGCAACTCCTCCCCGGCCCGTACCTCGACCGCGATCACCGTCGGATCGACGACCAACACCGACGCCCGCTCGTCCTTCTCCAACTGGGGCACCTGCGTGCACATCTTCGCGCCGGGCAGCAGCATCACGTCGGACTGGCACACCAGCAACACCGCGACCAACACGATCAGCGGCACCTCGATGGCCTCCCCGCACGTGGCCGGCGCCGCCGCCCTCGTGCTGTCGGCCAACCCGTCGTGGTCCGCGGCGCAGGTCAAGACCTACCTGATCAACAACGCCACCACCGGCGTGGTGACCAGCCCCGGCACGGGCTCGCCGAACCGCCTGCTGTTCGTGGTCAACTGACCATGACGTGAACCGGCCCGGCGGACGGCTCGACCGATCCGCCGGGCCGCTTCGCGCCCTGAGTCAGTTGGCCAGGGCGAGGGCGGTGCGGCCGGGGGCGTCCTCCGCCGGGAAGGCCCGGGCCGCGCCGTCCACGTGCACCGTCACCTCACCACCCAGCGGCACGGCGGCGTCGCCGTCGAGGATCCGGGCGGTGATCCGGGTGCCGTCGGCCAGCCGGAGCCCGACCAGCGCGTCGTGGCCGTGGAAGTCGTGCCGCAGGACGGTCGCGGTGACCGCGCCCGGGCCGGCGGCGAAGCGTACCTGCTCGGGGCGGACCAGCACGGTGACCGGGCCGTCGGCCACCGCGCCGGTGACCGGGACGACCCCCAGCGCGGTCCGGGCGGACCCGTGTTCGGCGAACGCCGGCAGCAGTACGGCGTCGCCGACGAAGCCGGCCACCCACGGGTCGGCCGGCTCCCGGTAGACCGTGGTCGGCGTGGCGGCCTGGACCACCCGCCCGTCGCGCAGCACCACCACCTGGTCGGCCACCGACAGCGCCTCGCCCTGGTCGTGGGTGACCAGCACGCCGGTCGCGCCGTCGGCGCTCAGCGCCTCGCGTACGTCGTGCCGCAGCCCCGCGCGCAGCCCCGCGTCGAGGGCGCTGAACGGCTCGTCCAGCAGCACCACCGATGGCCGGGGCGCCAGGGCACGGGCCACCGCGACCCGCTGCTGCTGCCCGCCGGAGAGCTGGTGTGGCATCCGGTCGCCGTATCCGGCGAGCCCGACCAGGGCCAGCACCTCCTCGACCCGGTCGGAGCGCCGGGCGGCCCGGTCCAGGCCGTAGCCGACGTTGTCCGCCACGCTCAGATGCGGGAAGAGCGCACCCTCCTGGGGTACCACCGCGATCCGGCGGCGGTGCGTCGGCAGGTGCCTGCCAGCGCCCGCCACCCGGGTGCCGTCGATGTGGATCTCGCCCGCGTCGAGCCGCTCGAAGCCGGCCAGGCAGCGCAGCAGCGTCGTCTTGCCGCACCCGGACGGGCCGAGCACCGCGGTCAGCTGGCCGGACGGTACGGCGAGATCCACCCCGGCCAGGGCGGTGACCCGTCCATACCGCTTGACCACCCCACTGAACACGACATCGCTCATGCCGCCACCTCGCTTCGCTCGGCGTCGACCTGAGCGTTTTCCGCGCTGCGTTGCCGATTCGCTCGCTGACGCTCGCTCATGCCGCCACCTCGCTTCGCTCGGCGTCGACCTGAGCGTTTTCCGCGCTGCGTTGCCGATTCGCTCGCTGACGCTCGCTCATGTCCGGTCCTCCTTGTCGAGCAACCCGCTGCGGGCGACCAGCAGCCAGGTGGGCAGTGCCGAGATCGCCACCAGCAGTGCGGCGTAGGGTGCCGCCGCCGCGTACGCACCGACGGCCGTACTGGTCCACAGCTCGGTGGCCAGGGTGTCCGTGCCGGTGGGGCGCAGCAGCAGGGTAGCGGGTAGTTCCTTCATGCCGGTGAGGAAGACCAGCGCGGCCCCCGCGCCGATGCCCGGCAGGGTCAACGGCAGGGTCACCGTCCGTAGCACGCTCCACGGCCCTCGGCCGAGCGAGCGCGCCACCTCCTCCAGCCCGGCGGGGGACTGGGCGGCCGCACCGGCCACCGCACCGACCGCCAACGGCAGGAACAGCGTGGCGTACGCCAGGGCCAGCAGCCACCGGGTCTGGTAGAGCGGGTACGCGACGTTGATGCCGAAGAAGATCAGCGAGAGTCCGATCACCACCCCGGGCAGGGCGTGGGCCAGGTAGGCCAGCCGGTCCAGCACGGTGGTCAGCGGGCCCGGCGCCCGCGCCGCGAGCAGGCCCAGCGGCAGCGCCAGCAGCATGGTCAGCGCGGCTCCGGCAAGCGAGACGGTCAACGAGTTCCCGGCCGCGGTGAGCACCTCGGGCAGCGCCCCCGGGCGGGACACCCCGGCCGCGAGCCGCCGCCCCAGGCTGACCGCCGGCACGCCGAGCGCGAGCCCGGCGACGCCGAGCAGCGCCGCCAGGACCGGCCAGCGGGCCGCCCCGAGCGGCAGCCGCGGCGCGGGCCGTCGGGTGCCGCCGAGCCGGGCGTACCGGGCGCCGCGCCGGCGGGTCGCGGTCTCGCCGGCCAGCAGCAGCACGGTCAGCGCCACCAGCACGCTGGAGAGCACCAGCGCTCCGGTGCGGTCGAAGCCCATGTCGAAGGCGACGAAGATGGCCCGGGTGAAGGTGTCGGCCCGCAGGATGGAGACCGCGCCGAAGTCGGACAGCACGTAGAGGGCGACCAGCAGCGCCCCGGCGGCGGTGGCCGGGCGGATCTGCCGCAGCGTCACCGCGGTGAAGGTCTGCCAGCCGCTGCGGCCCAGCGACCGGGACACCTCCTCCTGGGCCGGGTCCGCGCCGCGCAGCGCGGCCGCGACCGGCAGCAGCACGTACGGGTAGGAGCAGAGGGTGAGGACCAGCGCCGCCGGCCAGAACCCCTCCAGCCGGGGCATCGCGGAGACCCAGGCGAAGGCGGCGATGTAGGTGGGCACGGCCAGCGGCAGCGCGGCCAGCACGGCGAACGCCCGGCGGCCGGGCAGGTCGGTGCGGATGACCAGGAACGCGGTGCCGACGCCGAGCAGCACGCAGGCCGTGGTGACCACCGCGGCCAGCCCGAGGCTGCGCAGGGCGAGCAGCCCGACCCGCTCGGTCCACAGCTCCGCGGCGATCCGGTCCCAGCCCGCCTCGGCGGTGCGTACCGCGAGGTAGGCCAGCGGGATCAGGGCGACGGCCACCGCGGCGGTCGAGGCCGCGAGCAGCGTCGGCCGGGGTGCCAGCCGCCGCAGCCGGCCGGGTACGCCCGACAGGGCCGACCCGGTGCGGGTCGGCCCTGCGGTGGTCGTCGGAGCGGTCAGGGGACCAACCCCGAGTTCTTGATCATGGTGACGGTGGCGTCCAGCGTGTCCAGGTCGTTCAGGTCGACGTCCGGCACGGCCAGGTCGGCCAGCGGCGGCACGTACGCCGGGCCGTGCACGCCGGCGACCACCGGGTACTCGAAGGTCTGCTCGGCGAAGTACGTCTGGGCCTCGGTGCCGAGCATGAAGTCCACGAACTTCTGTACGTCCGGGTCGGTGGCGGAGCGGTTGAGCACGCCCAGGCCGGCCACGTTGACCAGGGCACCGGTGTCGCCGCCGGGGAAGAAGTGCAGCTTGACCTTGAGCGCGTCCGGGGTGGTGCCCTGCTCCTTGGCGACCTCGCCCAGGTAGTAGTGGTTGACCAGGCCGACCGGGACGGTGCCGCTGTTCACGTCCTCGACGATCTTGATGTTGCCGTCGCGGATCTGCGGGTCGTTGGCCTTGAGCCCGGCCAGGAACTCCTCGGCCTTGGCGTCGCCGTGCTGCACCCGGATCGCGGTGACGAACGCCTGGAACGAGGCGTTGGTCGGGGCGACCCCGACCTTGCCCTTCCAGGCCGGGCCGGTCAGGTCGAACACCGACTTCGGCAGCTGGTCGGCCGGGACCAGATCCGGGTTGTACGCCAGCACCCGGGCGCGGGCGCTCAGGCCGACCCACTGGCCGTTGCCGGCGCGGTAGGTCGGCGGCACCTTCGTCGTGGTCGCCTCGGGCAGGGTGCTGAACATGCCGCGCTTGGCGACGGTGCCCAGCGCGCCGGCGTCCTGGGCGAAGAACACGTCGGCGGGGGACTTGTCGCCCTCTTCGATCAGCTGGGCGGCGAGCTGCGCGGTCGTGGCGTAGCGCGGCTTCACGGCGATGCCGGTCTGCTCGGTGAACTTCTCCAGCAGCGGCTTGACCAGCTGCTCGTTGCGCCCGCTGTAGACGGTGATCTGCTTGTCGTCCGGCTTGCCGGGATCGGTGGCGTCCTCGTCGCCGGATCCGCAGGCGGCCAGGCCGAAGGTGAGCAGGCCGGCGGCGAGCAGCACGCTGGTGGTGCGGCGGGTGACGAGCACGGTGGACCTCTTCTTCCCGGTCAGGAACGACCAACGCGGGAGAAGTTAGCACAGCCTAACCTCACAGTGAACCGGGATGGGTGTTGGATCACGTCCTGGCCTGACCTGGGGGCAGGATGGAGGGCATGACTCTCGCGCTGCCCATCGACCCGGAGGCGAACCAGCTGCTGGCGCGCAGCCCGCTCGCCCTGTTGGTGGGGATGGTTCTTGATCAACAAGTATCGATGGAGAAGGCGTTCTCCTCGCCGTACGTGCTGGCTCAGCGGCTCGGCCACGACCTGGACGCCCAGGAACTCGCCGGGTACGACCTGGAGGCCCTGGTGGCGCTCTTCGCCCAGCCGCCGGCGCTGCACCGGTTTCCCAAGGCGATGGCGGCCCGGGTCCAGGAGGTGTGCCGGGTGCTGGTCGAGCGCTACGACGGTGACGCCGCCCGGCTCTGGGCCGATCCGGCGGACGGCCGCGAGCTGCTCGCGCGGATCGCCGCGCTACCGGGGTTCGGTCGGCAGAAGGCGCAGATCTTCCTCGCCCTGCTCGGCAAGCGGTTCGGGGTGCGGCCTCCGGGCTGGCAGGAGGCGGCCGGCGGCTACGGCGACCCGGCGGCCCACCGGTCCGTCGCCGACGTCACCGATGCCGAGTCGCTGCGCCTGGTCCGGGAGTACAAGCAGCAGATGAAGGCGGCGGCGAAGGCGAAGGCGACCGGCGGCTGACCCGACGTCGCCGACCAGGGGTGGCGGTTGTCAGGCGGCGCTCGGGTGGGCCAGGGAGGCCAGCGCCCGCCGGACGTCGGCCAGCGAGACGGTGGTGGAGTCGTCCAGGTCGGCGAGGCCGGCCTCGATCCACTGCCGCATCAGGGTGGTCACGCCGATGCCCCGGGCGTCCGCGGCGGCACGGACCCGTTCGTAGGTCTCCAGCGGCAACCGGACCGAGCGGCTGACCATCGGGTTGTCGGTGTCCGGGGTGGGCAGCTCCACCGGGCGGCTCTCGTCGATCAACTCGGCGAGCCGGTCGCCGCCGCTGTGGAACTGCTTGGTCGCGTCGTGACGGTTCATCGTCACCGCCTCCTCGTCTCCGGAGATCTCCGCACGGCCTCGTCGTAGCGTTTGGTCTCGACGTCGCTCAGCTCGCGGGCGGAGAGGATGTCCCAGTCGTTGTCGGTCCCGTCGGCCTCGGCGAGCAGCACGGCCACCCGGCGCCCGCGAGCGGTGGTGGCGTAGACCACCATCACGTCGTCACCCAGGTGGCGGATGACTCGTCGGCTGCTGTGCAGCGCCTCCCAGACTTCCCCCGGCGTGACGTCGTAGACCCTCAGGTTGGCCAGCGCCTCGTCGGTGAAGCTGAACCTGCTGCCCACGGGGCGAGCGTACCACGCAC
Organism: Micromonospora craterilacus; assembly: GCF_003236315.1. Taxonomy (GTDB): domain Bacteria; phylum Actinomycetota; class Actinomycetes; order Mycobacteriales; family Micromonosporaceae; genus Micromonospora; species Micromonospora craterilacus. The sequence continues at coordinate 22,404 of NZ_POTY01000054.1, read as the reverse complement.
GTAACACGAAGCCGGGCGGCGGCGAACCTCGTCGTCCGTCCGGTCGGAGTGACAGGATGGGGACGACCCCCGAGGAGGTACCACGGTGAAGCGTCAGGCGTACCAGCCGATCCTCATCACCGATGCCTCGCGTAGCCAGGACGACCAGCTGACCAGCCGGCAACGGCGGTACATCGCGATGATGGGCGTGCGGGTGGCGTGCGTCATCGTCGGCGCGATCCTGGTCGGCGCGGAGGCACCCCTGCTCTGGCTCTGGCTGCCCCTGGTCGCGCTGGGCATGGTGCTCATCCCGTGGCTCGCGGTGCTGCTGGCCAACGACCGGCCGCCGAAGGACCGGCACCGGCTGGCCGGCCGGTACCGGCCGCGGCCGGAGGCGGAGGCCCCGCCGATGAGCCTCACCGCCGAGGAGCGGCCCCACAAGGTCATCGACGCCGAGCCCTGACGGCCGGGCCGGGCTGGCTGGGCAACCGACCCGGTCCGGGCCGACGGGCCGTCCCGCGAAGACCGGCGGCCGGACCGGCCGGTGGCTCAGCCGGCCGGCCGGGCGCCGATCTGGGAGACCGCCGCCGCGCCGAGGTCGGTGGCCCGGTCCAGGGCCGCCTCCGGCGTCGCCCCGGCCAGCCAGGCGGCCAGCAGCCCGGCCGCGAACGCGTCCCCGGCCCCGGTCACGTCGACCACCGCCACCCGGCGGGCCGGCGACGCGGCGACCGTGCCGTTCCGGTCGACCCAGGTCGCGCCGGCACCGCCCCGCTTGACCACCACCCGCCGGGCCGCGGCGACCAGCGCCCGTCCCTGGGCCGCCGGATCGAGCCCGCCGGCCAGCACGGTCGCCTCGTCGGTGTTCACCAGCAGCAGGTCCACCTCGCGGACCCAGGACAGGAACGCCGCCGCCCCGGCCGCCCGCAGCGGTGCCGCCGAGGCGGCGTCGACGCTGATGGTCAGGCCACGCTCGCGGGCGACGGCCAGCGCGCGCAGGCCGGCCGGGCGGGAGCCCGCGTCCAGCAGGGTGTACCCGGACAGGTGCAGGTGGGTCGCGTCCGGCGGGCCGGCCAGCGCCGCGTCGACGTGTTCCGGGCGCAGCCGCACGTTCGCTCCACGCTCGGTGATCATGGTGCGCTCGTCGCCGGCGGCCAGCACGATCACCGTACCGGTGGCGCAGCCGGCGACCCGGTCCAGCGCGCAGTCGACCCCGGCGGCGGTCAGCTCCGCCGTCCGGTCCCGTCCCGCGCCGTCGTCGCCGACCGCGCCGACCAGGGTCACCGGTACGCCCTGCGCGGCGAGCCAGGAGGCGGTGTTGGCGGCCTGCCCGCCTCCGGAGAACTGGATCGCCGCCGGGGTGTCCGAACCGACCGCCGGCGAAGCGCCCAGGACCGCCACCACGTCAGTGATCACATCGCCGACGACCAGGACGCGGCCGGCGCCACCTCGGGTTGCCGCCGCGCTTCGCTCGCGCCGTCCGGTCACGCCGGAGCGGCGCTGCGGCGGCTGGCGGCGGCGACCGCGATCCGGGCGGCGAGGTCGGCGTTGCGCAGGATGATCCGGACGTTGACCGCCAGGCTCGCGCCCTGCGTGGCGGAGTGGAAGTGGGCCAGCAGGTACGGCGTCACGGCCTTGCCGCTCACCCCGTCGCGCTCCAGCAGGGCCAGCCCATCGGCGAGCGTGCGGCCGTGCAGGCCCGGGTCCAGCTGCTCGTCGACGGGCAGCGGGTTGGCGACGATCAGCCCGCCGGGGTGCACGCCGTGCTGCTCACGAGCGGCCAGCGCGTCGGCGACCAGCTCCGGCGAGTCGACCGACCAGTCCAGGTCGAAGCCGCCGTCGGTGATGAAGAAACCCGGGAACCGGCGGGTGCGGTAGCCGACCACGGCGACCCCGAGGGTCTCCAGGCGCTCCAGCGTCGCGCCCACATCGAGGATCGACTTGACCCCGGCGCAGACCACCGCGATCGGGGTCCGGGCCAGGGTGACCAGGTCGGCCGACTCGTCGAAGGTCTGCGCGGCCTCGCGGTGCACCCCGCCCAGCCCGCCGGTGGCGAACACGCCGATGCCGGCGGCGGCGGCCACCGCGCTGGTCGCGGCCACGGTGGTGGCGCCGTCCGCGCCGGTCGCGGCGGCCACCGCGAGATCACGTACGGAGAGTTTGGTCACGCCGTCGGCGGTGGCCAATCGGGTCAGCTCGGCATCGTCGAGGCCCACCACGAGTTCACCGGCGACCATGCCGATGGTGGCCGGCACCGCGCCCGCGTCGCGGACCGCCTGTTCGATCTGCCGGGCCACCCGAAGGTTGTCCGGCCGGGGCAGGCCGTGCGAGACGATGGTGCTCTCCAGGGCGACCACCGGACGGTGCTCGCGCAGCGCGCGGGCCACCTCGGTGCCGTAGCGAAGGTGAAAGTCGGTCACAGTCGCCCACCGTACGCTCGCCACCCGGCTCACCTCAGGTGGACCAGGCCAGGGTGACCTGCCAAACTTGTCGGTTGGAGGTGCAGACGTGAGCACACAGGTCCTCGAGCGTCCCGAGCTGAAGGACGCCGACACCGGTCCGGAGATGTTCCACTACGTCCGGAAGGAAAAGATCGCCGAAAGTGCCGTCATGGGCACCTTCGTCGTGGCGCTGTGCGGGGAGAAATTCCCGGTCACCAAGTCGCCCAAACCGGGTTCGCCGGTCTGCCCGAAGTGCAAGGAGATCTACGACTCGTACCGCGAGTGATCCCGGACCGGCGGCGTAGCCTGCGGCGGTGACCACCTCCACCGCCCTGCTCCTGGCCGACCTGGCCGGGGTCGCGGTGTTCGCCGCCTCGGGAGCCTCCGCGGCGGTGGCCAAGCGGCTCGACCTTTTCGGCGTCGTCTTCGTCGGCTTCGTCGCCGCCCTCGGTGGCGGGATCGTCCGAGACCTGGTGATCGGCAAGGTTCCGCCGCTGGCCTTCGCCGACTGGCGTTACGCGACCACCGCCGCGGTGACCGCCGGGGCGATCTTCTGGCTGCACCCGCAACTGGCCCGGCTGCGCACCACCGTGCTGGTGCTGGACGCGGCCGGGCTCGGCCTGTTCACCGTCACCGGCACCCTGAAAGCCCTCGACGCGCAGGTGCCGGCGGTCGGCGCCTGCCTGATCGGCATGCTCACCGCGATCGGTGGCGGGCTCGTCCGCGACCTGCTCACCGGCGAGATACCGGTGGTGCTGCGGCGGGAGATCTACGCCGTCGCGGCGCTCGTCGGCTCGATCGTCGTCGCGGTCCTGTACGGCCTGGGGCAGACCGGGCCGATCCCGCTGACCGCCGCGGCGATGCTGATCTTCGGCGTACGCCTGGTGGCACTGCGCCGGCGCTGGTCGGCCCCGGTGGCCACGCTGCGCCCACCGCGCACCGGCACCCCCGGGTCGCCGCCGGAGTGAACCTTCCCCACCTCCCGTTCGACCCGCCGGTCCGGCAGGTGGGGTGCCGCGCAGCTCAAGGTTGCGGAGGGGTTCGGTGGTGAACGGCACCGCCTGACCCGTGTGGCGTCGCGTGGGCGCCATGGCGGGTCCTGGTTATGCTGAGTCGGCCTTCGCGGCTTCTGCGCGGAGGCGTTTTCGTGGGGCGGCTACCGTGCCCCCCCGGCCCGGGCCCGCCGGTCGGACATCGTGCGGTCGGGACATCGTGCGGTCGGAGAGGAGCCAACGCGTGGCAGCCCGGATGCCGGCGCTCGAGACATTTCCGCCCCTACGTGCCTGGCAGCGCAAGGCGCTGGTGGAGTACCTGCGCCGCCGTGGCGACGACTTCACCGCGGTTGCCACGCCGGGTGCCGGTAAGACCACCTTCGCCCTGAGGATCGCCGCCGAGCTGCTCGCCGACGGCACCATCGAGGCGGTCACCGTGGTCGCGCCGACCGAGCACCTGAAGGCCCAGTGGGCGGCCTCGGCGGCCCGGGTCGGCATCCAGCTCGACGCCGCGTTCCGCAACGCCGACCTGCACTCCTCGGCGGACTTCCACGGTGCCGTGGTCACCTACGCCCAGGTCGGGATGGCGCCGCAGGTGCACCGGCGGCGGACCATGACCCGGCGCACGCTGGTGGTCCTGGACGAGATCCACCACGCCGGCGACTCCCGCACCTGGGGCGACGGGGTGAAGGCGGCCTTCGAGCCCGCGGTACGCCGGTTGATGCTGACCGGCACCCCGTTCCGCTCCGACGACAACCCCATCCCGTTCGTCAGCTACGAGCGGGGCGGTGACGGCCTGCTGCGCTCCCGGGCAGACTCGGTGTACGGGTACGCCGACGCGCTGCGCGACGGCGTGGTGCGGCCGGTGCTGTTCCTGGCGTACTCGGGGGAGACGCGGTGGCGTACCAACGCCGGGGAGGAACTGGCGGCCCGGCTGGGCGAGCCGATGACGCAGGACCTGGTCGCCCAGGCCTGGCGTACCGCCCTGGACCCGGCCGGCGACTGGATGCCGCAGGTGCTGCGGGCCGCCGACGCCCGGCTGACCGTGCTGCGGGAGGCGGGCATGCCCGACGCAGGTGGCCTGGTCATCGCCACCGACCAGCAGACGGCCCGCTCGTACGCCAAGCTCATCGAGCAGGTGACGGGAGAGAAGGCGGCCGTGGTGCTCTCCGACGACGTGGGAGCCTCGGCCCGGATCGCGACCTTCGCGGCGTCCGGGCAGCGATGGCTGGTCGCGGTGCGAATGGTGTCCGAGGGCGTCGACATCCCCCGACTGGCCGTCGGCGTCTATGCGACAAGCGCCAGCACGCCGCTGTACTTCGCGCAGGCGATCGGCCGGTTCGTCCGGGCCCGCCAGCCAGGGGAGACCGCGTCGGTCTTCCTGCCCAGCGTGCCGCACCTGCTCGGGCTGGCCAGCGAGATGGAGACCGAGCGGGACCACGTGCTCGGCAAGCCGTCCGACCGGGAGGGCTTCGACGACGACCTGCTGGAGCGGGCCCAGCGCGACGACCAGGCCAGCGGCGAGCTGGAGAAGCGGTTCGCCGCGCTCTCCGCCACCGCCGAACTGGACCAGGTGATCTTCGACGGCGCCTCGTTCGGCACGGCGGCCCAGGCCGGCACCCCCGAGGAGGAGGAGTACCTCGGCCTGCCGGGGCTGCTCACCTCCGAGCAGGTGGCCGCGCTGTTGTCCAAGCGCCAGGCCGAGCAGTTGGCCGCGCGGCGGCGCCGGGCCGGCGACCGGACATCCGAACCGGCCGCATCGGCGGCCCCACCGGCACCCATGAGCGCCGCGCAGCGTCGGGTGGCGCTCCGGCGTCAGCTCAACGCCCTGGTGGCGGCCCAGCACCACCGCACCGGCCAGCCCCACGGCAAGATCCACGCCGAGCTGCGCCGCCTCTGCGGCGGCCCCCCCAGCGCCCAGGCCACCATCGAACAACTCGAAGAACGCATAGCGACCGTCCAGACCCTTTAACCGTCACCCAAGGCCACCCATCCCCCCCAGCCTCCGGGGTGGGGGATGGCAGGGGTGTGAAAAAGCCGGCCGGAGCATCCCTGGGGATGCTCCGGCCGGCTGCGTCGGGCTGTGGGTCTCAGTTCGCCATCAGGTCAGCGCCGCGCCAGGTGAACTCCGGGTCCGTCGCGTACCGGACGGTGATCTTCACGAGATCCTCGGCGTACTTGTTGGCGTGGTGCCCACAGAACACCAGCTCACTGCCACCCGAGAGGGTGATCCGGAGCTTGCCGGCGGCATTGCAGCGGTCGCACCGTTCATCGGCGGCCGGGGGGCTCACCGTCTCGGGCGGCGGCGTGAGGGTCGGGGTCATCGCCTTCCTCCTCTGGTCGTCACCGATGAACACTCTCTTCGGTCTTGGTCACCTATCGTGCAACACCCTTGTCGGGCCTCGCCTTCCCTGTGTGCCCGCGGGGGACCGAGGTCACACATGACACGGACAGTGTGCCGTGCACCCAGGGTGCCACGTCAACGATCACATTCGTGCAACCGCTCGATCACCATCTGGCGTTGCACGCCAGGTGGTCAAAACGACACGATCGGTTGACGAGTGCTGATCAGTCAAGGTAGTCGCGGAGCACCTGGGAACGCGACGGATGCCGCAGCTTGGACATCGTCTTGGACTCGATCTGCCGGATGCGCTCGCGGGTCACGCCGTAGACCTGACCGATCTCGTCCAGGGTGCGCGGTTGGCCGTCGGTCAGGCCGAACCGCAGGCGTACCACGCCCGCCTCACGCTCGGACAGCGTCTGGAGCACCTGCTGAAGCTGGTCCTGCAACAGCGAGAAGGAGACCGCGTCGACCGCCACGACGGCCTCGGAGTCCTCGATGAAGTCGCCGAGCTGACTGTCGCCCTCGTCACCGATGGTCTGGTCGAGCGAGATGGGCTCCCGGGCGTACTGCTGGATCTCCAGCACCTTCTCCGGTGTGATGTCCATCTCCTTGGCCAGCTCCTCCGGGGTGGGCTCGCGGCCCAGGTCCTGGAGCAACTCGCGCTGGATCCGGCCCAGCTTGTTGATCACCTCGACCATGTGCACCGGGATGCGGATGGTGCGGGCCTGGTCGGCCATGGCGCGGGTGATGGCCTGGCGGATCCACCAGGTGGCGTAGGTGGAGAACTTGTAGCCCTTGGTGTAGTCGAACTTCTCGACGGCGCGGATGAGGCCGAGGTTGCCTTCCTGGATGAGGTCGAGGAAGGCCATGCCGCGGCCGGTGTACCGCTTGGCGAGCGAGACGACCAACCGGAGGTTCGCCTCCAGCAGGTGGTTCTTCGCGCGCTCGCCGTCCCGGGAGATCCAGAGCAGGTCGCGCTGCATCTCGCGGACGAGCTTCTCCTCGCCCTCGTCGGCCGCGCGCAGACGCTCGGCGGCGTAGAGCCCGGCCTCGATCCGCTTGGCGAGCTCCACCTCCTGCTCGGCGTTGAGCAGCGGTACCTTGCCGATCTGCTTGAGGTACGCCCGGACCGAGTCGGCGGAGGCGGTCAGCTCGGCATCCCGGCGCGCCTGCTTGAGCGCCTCGGACTCCTCGTCGTCCCACTCGAAGTCGTTGTCGCTGGCGGAGCTCGCCGCGTCGGCCGCGGCGGCCCGGGCCAGCTCGGCCGGCTCCTCGACCACCACGTCCTCGATCTCGGCGGCGAGTTGCTCCGGATCGACCTCGCCCTCGGCGGCCTCCCCGGTGGCCTTGCCGCCGGGCTTCGCGGCACCGGTCGCGGCAGCCACCGTCGCCTTGGTGGCCCGGGTGGACTTCTTCGCCGGCGCGGCGGCCTTGGCGGCCACCTCGGCGGTGGTCCCGGCGGCCTTGCGCGAGGTCGCCTTCCGTGGCGCCGGCGCCGGCGCCTCCTCGGCCGCGGGCGCCTGCTTCGGAGCGGGCGGCGCGGCCTTCTTGGTGGTCTTGGCGGTGGTGGCCCGGGACGCCGGGGTCGCGGAGCGGGCGGCGGCGACCCGGCGGCGGGTGCTGGCCGAGCCGTCGACCACGACGGTCACCCCAGCCTCGGAGAGCGCCCGCAGGATCTTCTTGGCCTGGGCCGGAGTCACCTCGGCGGACTCGACGGTGCGCGCGAGCTGGGCCGACGTGAGCTGGCCGCCGGCGCTCTGCGCGTGGGCGATCAAGGTGTCGGTGAGCGAGCGAACGTCGGCGCCGGTCTGGCGGGGTTCTGTCACGAATGACCTTCCGGAGGCGAAGAGCGAGCACGGCCGGATCGTCCGGCGCAGCGTGGGGCACCGTGCCGGGCGATGTGGTTAAGGGACCCCCGTGTCCCGGGCCGGCCGGTCGTCGGGCGGTCCGTGGCGCGTGGGCAGGGGTGAATTGTAACGCCGTCGGCGGCGATCATCCTGCGCCGCACGGCTGACCGGCGATCGGGACCGCCGATTCGGTGCGCTTGTGGACTTTGTAAGGATGATACCCGCGCGGGACCCGGAAACCCGGCCGTGCGGGAAGGGGACCGACGATGGACTCGACGCCGCCGCCGCGGGAACTGCTGGAGATGGCGATCGACGTGGCCCGGGACGCGGCCGCCACCGCGCACCGGATGCGGGCCGAGGGCGTCTCGGTGGCGGCGACCAAGAGCACCGTCACCGATGTGGTGACCGCCGCCGACCGCGCGGTCGAGCGCCAGATCACCGACGCGCTGCGCCGGCTGCGGCCGGGCGACGCCGTGCTGGGCGAGGAGTACGGCGCGGCGGAGCACGGCACGGACGCCCCGGCGCGGGTGCGGTGGATCGTGGATCCGATCGACGGCACGGTCAACTACCTGTACGGGCTGCCGCATTGCGGGGTGTCGATCGCCGCGGAGGTGGATGGCGAGGTGGTGGCCGGTGTGGTCCGCAACATCCACACCGGCGAGGAGTGGACCGCCACCCTCGGTGGCGGCGCCTGGCGGGACGGACGGCGGCTGCGCTGCTCCACCGAGACCGACCTCGGCCAGGCACTGGTGATCACCGGTTTCGGCTACCACCCGGGCCGCCGGGCGCACCAGGCCCGGGTGGTAGCCGAGTTGATTCCGCAGGTACGGGACATCCGCCGGCTCGGCGCGGCCGCCGTCGACCTCTGCGTGGTGGCCGAGGGGCGGGCCGACGCCTACTACGAGAAGGGGCTGGCGGCCTGGGACCAGGCGGCCGGGGGGCTGGTGGCGGCCGAGGCCGGCCTGGTGATCGGCGGTCTCAAGGGGCTGGCGCCCGGACCGGACATGGTCATCGCCGCGCCGCTGGCGCTGTTCGGCCCCCTGCACGACCGCCTGGCCGAGCTGGACGCCTCCGGCGGCCCCTGAGCCGGCCGGATGATCGCGGTTCCGGCCGGTCGTCCGGCCAGATCGACCCGACCCGCCCGGTCAACTCGACAACCGGCCGGACGGGCGATCCGATCGAGGCTCTGGCCGGGCCGGGCATCGCCGGGTGGCGAGCCTGCCGGTCAGTCGTCGGCCATCGGGCAGGAGCCCGGCGGGGCGACCGGGGCACCGAGGTCACCGAGGGACTGGTTGACCTCGGTGGTGGTGGCCAACTGCTGGAAGCTGTTGCCGAGCGTCACTTTGACGACATCGGTGGTGATTTTGGGGTCGTACTCGTGGTCGGCGGCGTTCAGGAAGTACGCCCGCAGCAGGTGCGCCCCGCCCACGCCCTTCGGGCCGTAGCGCAGCACCGCCACGTCGTCGATCTGCTTCTTCGCGTTGGATTCCTTCTCCACCTTGAAGTTGCGGTTGCGGAAGTCGTCGCCGACGCTGGCCGCCAACCCGGGGCGGTCGGTGCCGTTGAGCACCTCGATCTTGACTTCCTTGGCCTCGCGCAGGGTGACGTCGGCCCGCGGCCAGTCAGCCGGGCAGCCTTCGCCCAGACCGGCGTTACTCTGGGTGTCCCGGAGCATGGCGACGATCACGAAGACCAGGGCGACCAAGGCCAGCATGCCGACGACAACGAGTGCTCGCACTCGCGCAAAGCTCATCAGGGCGCTCCCGGGCAGTGATGGTTGGCGGCGGCCGCTGGCGGTCGGGCCGCCCCGCCGGCCGTCAGGTACGCCGCTGAGGTTAACGGTTGTCCGACCGTCGCGTGAAACAGTCCGACATGCCGGCGCGGCATCCAAGAACCGGGTAGTACTACCCCTATCTTCGTGTCGCCTGAGTCACATTGGGAACAACTTCCCGTGCAGGGGCGTACATCTCAGCCACGAGGGCGGTATACATGCCTCGCCCAAAGGGGGGGTAGGGTTCCGCGCTCGCCGGGGAGTTTCTTCCGGCGGTCTGGCCCGAACGGTCGTCGGGTCAGGTGGCCGACACTAGCGGTGGCCGGCCAGCGGAACCGAAACAGCGTCGTCCGGCGTTACAACCGGAAGCGACAACATCGAAATGGGAGAGTGAAACCGATGGCCACCGACTACGACGCCCCGCGCCGCGACGAGGTCGACCTCGGCGAGGACAGCCTGGAAGAGCTCAAGGCCCGGCGTGTCGACTCGCAGTCGGGCGCCGTGGACGTCGACGAGGCCGAAGTGGCTGAGAGCTTCGAGTTGCCCGGCGCCGACCTGGCCGACGAGGAGCTCACGGTCAAGGTGCTGCCGATGCAGCAGGACGAGTTCCGCTGTGCCCGCTGCTTCCTGGTGCACCACCGCAGCCAGTTGGCGCTCGAACGTAACGGCGAGCTGATCTGCCGCGAGTGCGTCTGAACGACGGGTAGCGCACCACCACCACAGCGGCGGCTCCCGAGTGGAGCCGCCGCTGCCCGGCTCGGCGAGCGCCGCGCCGGGCAACCTGGTTGACTCGTGAGGCATGGCCGTCGCGCCGGCGGTCGTCCACCCGGGAGGTCGGGCATGAGCGAGCGGAGCGAGCGAATCGTCAGGCTCAGTGTGGTGGTGTCTCATGGCGGCACGGAGCGCAGCGGAGTGCCGTCATGAGCGAGCGTCAGCGAGCGAATCATCGGCTCAGTGTGGTGGTGCCTCATGGCGGCACGGAGCGCAGCGGAGTGCCGTCATGAGTGAGCGTGGGGATGAGCTGGACGCGACGATCGTGGCGCTGACCGCCGACGACGTCGAGCCGGCGACCCGCCGCCAGTTGCTCGGTCGACTGGTCGGCCAGGCCCGGGCCCGGGGGGTCGGTGACCTGTTCAAACCGAAGGCGGCGCTGCGCTGGATGGTCGACACGGTCGCCGAGATCGCGCCGCACGTGCCGATCCGTGACCTGGCCACGCTGCGCCAGCACTTTCCGGATCTGGACGGCGAGGAGCTGGCCGACCGGCTGGTGCGCAACGCGTCCCGGGCGACCGCGGGGATCGGTGCGGCCGGCGGCGGGGCCTCCGCGGTGCAGTGGACGGTCGCCCCGAGCCTGCTGTCCGCACCTGTCCTGCTCGCCGCCGAGACGGTCACGGTGGTGGCGATCGAGCTGAAGCTGACCGGTGAACTGCACGAGGTCTACGGGGTCCCGCTGCCCGCCGGCGGCACCCAGCGGACGGTGGCCCTGGTGCAGGCCTGGGCCAACCAGCGGGGGGTCAACCCGATGATGCCCGGCGTGGGTGTCGGCGCCGTGCTCGGCACGGCTGCCCGCCACGAGCTGCGGGACACCCTGCTCAAGCGGTTCGGCCGCAACCTGACCACGTTGGGGCCCTTCCTCACCGGCGCCGCGGTGGCGAGCTTCCTGAACCGGCGGGCCACCCGCTCGCTGGCCGACCAGCTCCGCACCGACCTGCGCCGGCAGCGGCGCAGCCTGCCCGGTGCTCCGCCGGCCCTGCCCGGTGCTCCGCCCGCGCCGCCCGGCGCGCCCTGACGGTCGGAGCCGGCGGGTTCAGCGGTCCCGAGCCGTCGTGGGCCGGGCGTAACGGATCAGTTCGCCGCGTCGCGGGCGGCCAGGAGAGCCTCGGCCAGCTCGACCGGGTGCCGGGAGCTGATCACCCAGAACGGGGTGGGATCGGCCGGGTCGTCGAGGACGACCTGGACCGCACCCCCGATCCACGGGCGCTGGACGACGAACGCCAGCGGATCGGCGCCGACGCCGAGCACCTCCCGCCGCCCGTCGGCATCCAACGGGACCGCGTCGGCGACGAACCGCGCCGGCAGCCGGGCGTCGTCGACCCGCAGCTCGCCGTCGGTCACCGCGATCCGGATCCGGCCCAGCCAGGCCAGCCCGGCGACGGTGGCCGGCAGCAGCACCGCGAACGGCAACCAGGCGCGTACGCCGGAACCGCCCATCCACACCTCGACGGCGAGCAGGGCGGCGGCGACCAGCCCCGCCAGCCACAGCCACCAGGGCAGGCGGAGCCGTTCGGCGTACGCCGGGGTCGCCGTGGTGGACGAAGGTGACGGTGACTGGCTCACTCGTGCCAGGGTACGGCGCGCAGCCACCCGGGTACCGGGCAGGATGGCAGGGTCACCCCCAGCGGAACGGACGAAAGAGGGAGACCGTGACCGATCTGGTGCCCGTGCCGGTCCGGCAGCTCGACCCCGAGCTGCCGCTGCCGGCGTACGCCCATCCCGGTGACGCCGGCGCCGATCTGGTGGCGGCCGCCGACGTCGAGTTGCCGCCCGGCGGTCGGGCGTTGGTGCCGACCGGCGTGGCGATCGCGTTGCCCGAGGGGTACGTGGGTCTGGTCCACCCCCGATCGGGGCTCGCGGCCAGACTCGGCGTGACGGTGCTCAACGCGCCCGGTACGGTCGACGCCGGCTACCGGGGTGAGATCCTGGTCAACCTGATCAACCATGATCGGGACGTGCCGGTGCAGATCTCCCGGGGCGACCGGATCGCGCAACTCGTTGTGCAGCGGGTGGAACGGGCGGTTTTCCAGCCGGTGGCCGAGCTGCCGGCGTCCGGACGCGGGACCGGCGGGCACGGCTCCACCGGCGGGCACGTCGGGCTGGTACCGCCGCCGGCGACGGACGGCGCGGACGGAAGAGGTGGCACGGTGAGTGCGAACAGCGGAGGGTGGACCCAGTGATCTTCTCCCGAAAGCGGGCCGCGGGACGGCATGCCCGTGACGAGCGGGCCACCGACGTGCCCGAGGGTGCCGAGGCGGTCCCGGCGGAGCCGGCGCGCGGGCCGTACGACGTCACCGAGGCGCCCGACGGGGTGCAGCGGCTCGACCTGGGCAGCCTGCAGATCCCGGCGGTGCCCGACGTCGAGGTGCGGGTGCAGGCCGACCAGCAGGGTGTGATCCAGCAGGTCGTGCTGGTGCACGGGCAGAGTGCCCTGCAGCTCGGCGTCTTCGCCGCTCCGCGCTCCGAGGGGATCTGGAACGAGGTGCGCGAGGAGATCCGCCAGTCGCTGTTCAAAGACGGTGCCGCCGCGCAGGAGGTGGCCGGCGAGTACGGCCCCGAACTGCACGCCCGGGTGCGTACCGAGGACGGGCTGACCGATCTGCGGTTCGTCGGCGTCGACGGGCCGCGGTGGATGGTCCGCGCGGTGTACCAGGGTGAGGCGGCCACCAACCCGGCTGCCGCCGGCCCGCTGGCCCAGTGCCTGGACGGCCTGGTCGTCGACCGCGGCGGGGAGGCCAAGCCGGTGCGCGAGCCGTTGCCGCTGCGGCTGCCGCGCGAGGCGGGCGAGGCGGGCGAGCAGGCCGGGCAGCCCGACCAGGCCGCAGCCGACGCCGCGTCGACGCCGGGTGCCCGCTGAGGCGGGCACTCGCCGGAGCGCCGGGACGGCCCCGATCGGCGTACGCTGGCGGGAGCCGTTCCGGCGCCGCCGGAGCGGCAGCGGGTGCTGGCGGTAGCCGGCCGGGTTGGAGAGGGTGACGCGGAGGTCATGACGGCCGACGAGGGTCGGGGTTCGCTGCGGCGGATGCTGCGCCGGCTCACCGCCAGCGAGGCCGAGATCGAGGCGCAGCAGCTGCAACAGGAGAGCGCCCGGTGCGGCGCGGTGCCGGTGCTGCAGTGCGCCCGAGGGCAGGTGGCCTCGGTCACCGGCCGGCTGCGTACCGTCGTCTACACGCCGCGGACCAACCAGCCGGCGCTGGAGGCGGACCTCTACGACGGCAGCGACGTCGTGACGTTGGTCTGGCTGGGGCGTCGGCGGATCACCGGCATCGAACCGGGGCGGCACCTGACCGCCAAGGGGCGGATCGCGATCCGGGACGACCGCAAGGTGATCTACAACCCGTACTACGAGCTGGAGCCGTCGAAGTGAAGCTCCGGGTGCGGCGGGTGAGAGACTGTCGGGAAACCTCGGGCAGCCGCCGCGAGGGTTCACGACAGTTTCTGAAGGGCGGGCGATGACCACCGGACAGCAGCCGGCAACCCAGCCGGTGGACGAGGAGCGGCTGCCCACCGTCGCCGAGCAGATGGCCGACCAGCTCGGTGGTTGGCGGGGGCTGGTCGAGTCCAGCATCCCGGTGGTGGTCTTCGTGGTCGTCAACATCCTCGGCGAGCTGCGCCCTGCGGTGATCGCGTCGGTGGGCGTGGCGGTGCTGATCGGGGCGTTGCGGCTGGCCCAGCGGCGGCCGGTGCGACACGCGGTCAACGGGTTGTTCGGCATCGCCATCGGTGCCGCCATCGCCTGGCGCACCGGCGAGGCCCGCGACTTCTACCTACCCGGCATCCTCTACGGCATCGGCTACGGGCTGGCACTGCTGGTTTCGGCGCTGATCCGGCAGCCCCTGGTCGGCTGGCTCTGGTCGGTGCTGGTGGCCAAGGGCAGCTCCGCGTGGCGGGACGACCCGAAGCTGGTGCGGACCTTCACCTGGCTGACCGTGCTGTGGGGGGTGGTCTGGCTGGCCAAGGTGGGCGTGCAGGCCGGGCTCTACCTCGCCGAGCAGGACACCGCGCTCGGTGTGGCCCGGCTGGCGCTGGGCTACCCGCCGTACGTGCTGCTGCTGCTGATCACGGTCTGGACCGTACGCCGGGTCACCCGGGAACCGGGGACCGCGCCGCTGGCCGGCTGAGCGGGCTCGGCGCCCGCTCGCCGCCTCACCGCGAGTCGCGGGTGCGCTCGACGCTGCCCGGACCGAGCACCACCTCCCGGACGGCGTCCTCCACCTCGGCCGTGCAGACGAAGATCAGCTCGTCGCCGGCCTCGATCGGGTCGTCCTGGCTGGGCACCAGCACCCGCTTGCCCCTCAGGATCGCCACCAGCGCGGCGTCCCGGGGCAGCGGCACCGCGTGCAGCGGCTGCCCGACGTACGGCGCGGTCGGCGGCAACGTGATCTCGACGAGGTTCGCCTCACCCTGCCGGAAGGTCATCAGGCGGACCAGGTCGCCGACCGTCACCGCCTCCTCGACCAGCGCGGCCATCACCCGTGGCTTGCTGACCGCCACGTCCACGCCCCACTGCTCGGTGAACAGCCACTCGTTCTCCGCCCGGTTGACCCGGGCGACCACCCGGGGCACCGCGAACTCGGTCTTGGCCAGCAGCGAGACCACGAGGTTGACCTTGTCGTCGCCGGTCGCCGCGACCACCACGTCGCAGCCGGCGAGGTCGGCCTCCTCCAGGCTGGCCAGCTCGCACGCGTCGGCCAGCACCCACTCCGCGGCCGGCACCCGGTCGGGCCGCAGCATCCGCGGCTGCCGCTCGATCAGCAGGACCTGGTGGCCGTTCTCGATCAGCTCCTGGGCGATCGAGCGACCCACGTTGCCGGCGCCGGCGATGGCGATCCGCATGATCACTGCGCTCCTTCCGGCGCTGCCGCCACCGCGGTGACCGTGGCCACCATGTCGTCGGTGACCAGCATGAAGACCTGGTCGCCCTCCTGCACCACGCTGGAGGCGGTGGGCAGCGTGCCGATGCCGAAGCGGATCAGGTACGCCACCCGGGCTCCGGTCGCCTCCTCCAGGGCCGGCACCGGCCGACCGATCCAGTCCTTGTGCACCGGCACCTCGACGATCGAGACCGTGCTGGTCGGATCCCGGAAGATCTCCACGTTGCCCTCCGGCAGCAGGTGCCGCAGCATCCGGTCGGCGGTCCACCGGACGGTGGCCACGGTGGGGATGCCCAGCCGCTCGTAGACCTGCGCCCGGCGCTGGTCGTAGATGCGGGCCGCCACCCGGGACACGCCGAACGTCTCGCGGGCCAGCCGAGCCGAGATGATGTTGGAGTTGTCGCCGCTGGAGACGGCGGCGAAGGCGTCCGCCCGCTCGATGCCGGCCTGCCGGAGCACGTCGCCGTCGAAGCCGGCCCCGGTGACGGTGATGCCACCGAAGTCGGGCCCCAGCCGGCGGAAGGCGTCGGCGTCCTGGTCGATGATCGCCACCGAGTGCCCCCGGGACTCCAGGTTGTGGGCCAGGGTCGAGCCGACCCGGCCACATCCCATGATCACGATATGCACGCTGCCTCCCAAGGGTGCGTACCGCTGCGCCTCATCGCCTGCGAGCCTGCCACGTCGGGGCCGCGGGCGGGGACCGACGGTACTCCGGCGGTGCGGCGCGTCGGCCACCACCCCACGGCTGGCCGAGGCCCTGCGGCCGGCCACAGGGCCACCGCCGGCACCGCCGCCGACAGTGGTCGTACGCTTGGCGGCTGTGGCCCGATCCACCTCCCTGCTGAAGCGGCTGCTCGTCGGTCGACCGTTCCGGTCCGACCGCCTCAAGCACACCCTGCTGCCGAAGCGCATCGCCCTGCCCGTCTTCGCCTCGGACGCGTTGTCCAGCGTGGCGTACGCGCCGGACGAGATCCTGTTGATGCTCTCCATCGCGGGCGCCTCGGCCTTCGTCTTCTCGCCGTGGGTGGCCCTCGCGGTGGTCGTGGTGATGTTGACGGTGGTGGCCAGCTACCGGCAGAACGTGCACGCCTACCCCTCCGGGGGCGGCGACTACGAGGTGGCCACCGTCAACCTCGGCCCCCGCTTCGGCATCGGGGTGGCCAGCGCACTGCTGGTCGACTACGTGCTGACGGTCGCCGTGTCGGTCTCCTCCGGGGTGGCCAACCTCGGCTCGGTGATCCCGTTGGTGGCGGAGCACAAGGTGCTCATCGCGGTCAGCGCCGTGGTCCTGCTGACCGCGGTCAACCTGCGTGGCCTCAAGGAGGCGGGAAACGCGTTCGCCATCCCCACCTACGGCTTCATGATCGTCATCGTCGGCATGATCCTCACCGGGCTGGTCCGGATCGTGGTGCTCGGCCACGACCTGCGGGCACCCAGCGCCGACCTGGTGATCGCCGCGGAGTGGCACGACACCACCGGTTGGGCGATGGCGTTCCTGCTGCTGCGGGCCTTCTCCTCCGGCTGCGCCGCGCTCACCGGGGTGGAGGCGATCTCCAACGGGGTGCCGGCGTTCAAGGCACCCAAGAGCCGCAACGCCGCCACCACCCTGCTGATGCTCGGCCTGGTCGCGGTGACCATGCTGATCGGCATCGTCTGGCTGGCCCGGCTCACCGGGTTGCAGTTCGTCGAGGACCCGCGCCACCAGATCGTCGCCGGCCCGGCGGGGTACGTGCAGAAGACGGTCACCGCCCAGCTCGGCGAGACGATCTTCGGTGCCGACTCGGTGCTGCTGTTCCTGGTGGTCGGGGTGACCGCCACCATCCTCTTCGTGGCCGCCAACACGGCGTTCAGCGGCTTCCCGGTCCTCGGCTCGATCCTCGCCCAGGACCGCTACCTGCCCCGGCAACTGCACACCCGGGGCGACCGGCTCGCCTTCTCCAACGGGATCCTCTTCCTGGCCGTCTTCGCGATCGTGCTGATCGTCGGCTTCCAGGCCGAGGTGACCAAGCTCATCCAGCTCTACATCGTGGGCGTCTTCGTCTCGTTCACCCTCTCCCAGGCCGGGATGATTCGGCACTGGAACCGGCACCTGCGTACCGAGCGGGATCCGCAGGCGCGCCGCCGGATGGTCCGCTCCCGGGCCATCAACTCGTTCGGCATGGCGATGACCGGCGCGGTGCTGCTCATCGTGCTGGTCACCAAGTTCCTGCTCGGCGCCTGGATCGCCATCGTCGCGATGGGCGTGATCTACCTGCTGATGCTGGCCATCCGCCGGCACTACGACCGGGTCGCCGTCGAGCTGACCCCGGACGACGGTCGGCCGGTGCTGCCCGCCCGCAACCACGCGATCGTGCTGGTCAGCAAGTTGCACCAGCCGACCCTGCGGGCGGTGGCGTACGCCCAGGCCACCCGGCCGGACACGCTCACCGCGGTGACCGTGAACGTGGACGACAACGACACCCGGCAGTTGCAGGCCGACTGGGAGCGGCGGGACGTGCCGATCCCGCTGACCGTGATCGACTCGCCGTACCGGGAGATCACCCGCCCGATCCTGAGCTACGTGGCCCGCGTCCGCCGGGACTCGCCGCGCGACGTGGTCACCGTCTTCATCCCGGAGTACGTCGTCGGACGCTGGTGGGAGAACCTGCTGCACAACCAGAGCGCGCTGCGGCTGAAGGGCCGGCTGCTGTTCGAGCCGGGGGTGATGGTGACCAGCGTGCCGTGGCAGCTCGCCTCGACCGCCGGAAAGGATCTCGACCGGATGGACGCCACCCTGGGCCGGGGCCCGGTCCGTGGCCCCCGGGTCGCGCCGCGCAGCACGCTGCCACCGCGCGTCCCGCCGGTGGCCCCCGGCCCACCCGGCACCGGCCAGCCGGATGGTGAGGAGCGGTGAGCGAGTGCGGCGAGCGAACTGTCGGGCAATGCAGCGTGGCGCCTCGCGCCGCCGGTGAGCGGAGCGAGGTGGCGGGGTGAGCGGGTTGGAAGAGGCGGAGCGGGTCGAGTTGACCGTGGCGGCGGTGGCCCCCGGTGGGCACTGCGTGGCCCGGGTGGACGGCCAGGTGGTCTTCGTCCGGCACGCCCTGCCCGGCGAGCGGGTGGTGGCCGAGGTCACCGAGGTGCACCGGGGCTTCGTCCGGGCCGACGCGGTGACCGTGCTGGAGGCCGCCCCGGACCGGGTCGCCCCGCCCTGCCCGTACGCCCGCCCGGGTCGCTGCGGGGGTTGTGACCTGCAACATGTCGCCCCGGACGCCCAGCTGCGCTGGAAGACCGCGGTCGTCCGCGAGCAGCTCACCCGCCTCGGCGGCCTCGAGGAGGCCGAGTGCGACGCGCTGGACGTCCAGGTCGAGGCGCTGCCCGGCGGCCTGCTGGGCTGGCGCTCCCGGGTCCGCTACGCGGTGGACGCCGCGGGCCGGGCCGGGCTGCTCAAACACCGCTCGCACGAGGTGGTGCCGGTGGACCGCTGTCTGATCGCCCACCCGGCCATCCAGGACCTGCCGGTGCTCACCCCGACCGGGGCCCGCTGGCCGGACGCCGACGCGGTGGAGACGGTCGCCTCCACCGCCGGGGACGTCGCGGTGACCGCCCTCGCACCCGGGCGTACCCGGGTGGTGAGCGGCCCGGGCCGGGTCCGGGAGCGGGCCGTGGGCCGGGAGTGGTCGCTGCCCACCTCGTCGTTCTGGCAGGTCCACCCCGCCGCGGCGGACACCCTGGTCGGTGCGGTGCTGGAGCTGACCGGGCCACGGCCGGGGGAGACGGCCTGGGATCTCTACGGCGGGGCCGGGCTGTTCGCCGCGGCGCTGGCCGACCGGGTCGGTGCGGCCGGGCGGGTCACCCTGGTCGAGGCGGCCGGCGACGGCGTCACGGCGGCCCGGGAGAACCTGCGCGACCTGCCCCGGGTGGAGGTGGTGGCGGCCCGGGTGGAGACCGCGCTGGCCCGCCGCCGGATCACCGGGCCGGTCGACGTGGTGGTGCTCGATCCGCCCCGGTCCGGGGCCGGTGCACGGGTGGTCCGCGACGTGGTCGCCGCCGGGCCCCGCGCCGTGGCCTACGTGGCCTGCGACCCGGCCGCGTTCGCCCGGGACCTGCGGGTCTTCACCGGCCTCGGCTGGCGGCTGGCGGCGCTGCGCGGGTACGACCTCTTCCCGATGACCCAGCACGTGGAGCTGGTCGGGCTGCTGCTGCCCGGCTGAGTCGAGCCGGCTCGTTAGCCTGGCGCGGTGCAGATCGTCGGGCTGATGTCGGGTACCTCGTACGACGGGGTGGACGTGGCGGTGGCCGAGTTCACCGCCGAGGGCGACACCCTGTGGTTGCGGCCGCTCGGGCACCGGGGTCTGGACTACGACGACGAGCTGCGCGCCGCGATCGGGGCGGTGCTGCCGCCGGCGACGACCACGATCGAGGCCGTCTGCCGGCTCGACAACCGGTTGGGGGAGGTCTTCGCCGAGGCCGCGGCGGTGGGCGTGGCGCTGGCCGGTGGCGACGTCGACGCCGTCGTGTCGCCCGGGCAGACCGTCTTCCACTGGGTCGAGGACCGGCGGACCCGGGGCACCCTGCAACTGGGTTCGGTGGCCCGGGTGGCCGCCCGGGTCGGCGTACCCGTGCTCGGCGACCTGCGCTCGGCGGACGTGGCCGCCGGCGGGCAGGGCGCGCCGTTGGTGCCGGCCTTCGACGCGCTGCTGCTGGCCGGCGGCGGGGCGGCGCCGCGGGCGGCGTTGAACCTGGGCGGCATCGCCAACCTCACCGTGGTCGCGGCCGGGGCGCCGGTGCTCGGGTACGACGTGGGCCCGGCCAACGCCCTGCTCGACGCCGCCGCCCGGCGCCTGCTCCACGCCGCCTGCGATCGGGACGGTGCCCGGGCGGCGGCCGGCCGGGTCCACGAGGCCCTGCTCGCCGAACTGCTCGCCGAGCCGTACTACGCCGCGCCGCCGCCGAAATCGACCGGCAAGGAGCTGTTCCACGCCCGGTACCTCGACGAGCGGCTGGCCGCCGTCGGCGAGCCGGTGCCGGCCGACGACGTGTTCGCCACGCTGACCGAGCTGACCGCCCGGGTGGTGGCCGACGCCTGCGACCGGCACCGGGTGGTCGAGGTGGTCGCCGCCGGTGGCGGGGTGTGCAACCCGACGTTGTGGCGGCGGCTCGCCGCGCTCGGTGCCGGTCGCTGGCGGTTGCGTACCACCGACGAGCTGGGCATCCCGGCGCGGGCGAAGGAGGCGTACGCGTTCGCCCTGTTGGGCTGGCTGTCCTGGCACGGGCTGCCGGGGGCGCTTCCGTCGGTGACCGGGGCCACCCGCGCGGCGGTGCTCGGCTCCTGGACGCCCGCCGGGCCGCCGCACCGGGCCGGTCACGGCTCGCCCGGCGGTGGCCCGCGGATCATGCCGCCACGCCGGCTGCGGGTGCGGGACTGACCTCCCGCTCAATGCCGCGGGCCGGCCGACCCGGGCTGCGTGGTGCGCGAGGGCCGATAGACTCTGCGGTCATGAGTGTTGACGAGGACACGGCCAACCAGGGCCGGCTGCTGGCCGCGGTGCACGGTCCCCAGGACGTCAAGCGGATGTCGGCCACCGAGCTGGACATCCTCGCCGCCGAGATCCGTGACTTCCTGATCGCCAAGGTGTCACGCACCGGTGGGCACATCGGCCCCAACCTGGGCGTGGTGGAGATCACCCTCGCCATGCACCGGGTCTTCGACTCTCCCCGTGACCGGCTGCTGTTCGACACCGGCCACCAGGCGTACGTTCACAAGATCGTCACCGGCCGGCAGGAGGGCTTCGACCAGCTGCGCCAGCGCGGTGGGCTCTCCGGCTACCCCAGCCAGGCCGAGAGCGAGCACGACATCATCGAGAACTCGCACGCCTCCACCGCCCTGTCGTACGCCGACGGGCTGGCCAAGGCGTACGCGCTGCGCGGCGAGTCGCGCAACGTGGTGGCCGTGGTCGGCGACGGGGCGCTGACCGGCGGCATGTGCTGGGAGGCGCTGAACAACATCGCCGCCGCCGGCAACCCCCTGGTGATCGTGGTCAACGACAACGGCCGCTCGTACGCGCCGACCATCGGCGGTCTCGCCGACCACCTCTCCACGCTGCGGCTGAACCCGGGCTACGAGAAGGTCCTCGACGCGGTCAAGGACGCCCTCGGCTCGACCCCGCTGGTCGGCAAGCCGATGTACGAGGTGCTGCACGCGGTCAAGAAGGGCATCAAGGACGCGGTCGCGCCGCAGGCGATGTTCGAGGACCTCGGCATCAAGTACGTCGGCCCGGTCGACGGGCACGACGTGGCCGCCGTCGAGTCGGCGCTGCGGGCGGCGAAGAACTTCGGCGGCCCGGTGATCGTGCACGCGGTCACCCGCAAGGGCTACGGCTACCGCCCCGCCGAGGAGGACGAGGCGGACTGCTTCCACGGGCCGGGCGCTTTCGATATCGCCACCGGCAAGGCCACCGCCGCGCCGTCGGTGAAGTGGACCCACGTCTTCGCCGACGAGCTGGTCGCGATCGCCGACGAGCGGCCCGACGTGGTCGGCATCACCGCGGCCATGGCCGAGCCGACCGGCATCGCGAAGCTGGCCCGCAAGTACCCGGAGCGCACCTACGACGTGGGCATCGCCGAGCAGCACGCCGCCACCTCGGCGGCCGGCCTGGCGCTCGGCGGGCTGCACCCGGTGGTGGCGGTCTACGCGACCTTCCTCAACCGGGCCTTCGACCAGGTCCTGCTCGACGTGGCGATGCACAAGCTGCCGGTCACGTTCGTGCTGGACCGGGCCGGCATCACCGGCCCCGACGGGCCGAGCCACTACGGCATCTGGGACATGTCGGTCTTCGGGGTGGTGCCCGGCCTGCGGATCGCCGCGCCGCGCGACGCCGCCACCCTCCGCGAGGAACTGCGCGAGGCGATCGCCGTCGACGACGGCCCGACGATCCTGCGCTACCCGACCGGTGCCGTCGCCGCCGACCTGCCGGCCGTGCGCCGGGTCGGCACCGTCGACGTGCTGACCGAGTCGGCGCGTACCGATGTGCTGCTGGTCGCCGTCGGCTCCTTCGGCGAGCTGGGCATGGACGTCGCCGCCCGGGTCGCCGAGCAGGGCTACGGGGTGACCGTGGTCGACCCGCGCTGGGTTCGCCCGGTCCCGGCCGAGCTGGTCGAGTTGGCCGCCGGGCACCGCCTCGTGGTCACCGTCGAGGACGGCGTCCGGGTCGGCGGCGTCGGCGACGCCCTCGGCCAGGCCATGCGGGACGCCGGTGTCCGGGTGCCCCTGCGGGACCTCGGGGTGCCGGCCGAGTGGCACCCGCACGGCTCCCGCAGCCAGATCCTGGCCGACCTCGGCCTGACCGCCCAGGACGTGGCCCGCGACGTCACCGGCTGGATCTCCCGCCTGGACACCAACCCAGTCG
>NZ_POTY01000549.1 GCF_003236315.1 Micromonospora craterilacus | reverse complement strand
CGGTCACCCCCCGGCCCGGTTCCTCGGTCACCTCCGTCGGGGTGACCAGCCGCAGCCCCCGGTCACCGGCCTGCCGGACCAGCGCCGCGGCCAGCACGTGCGGGGACAGCTGCTCCACCGAGGCGGCCAGCCGCAGCACCTCGTCGGGGTCGCCACCCGGCGCGACGACCGTCTCGGCGACCCGGGGCCGGCCGGCGGTGAGCGTGCCGGTCTTGTCGACCAGCAGGGTGCGGGCCCGACCCAGCACCTCCAGCGAGCCGCCGTCGCGCACCAGCACGCCCCGACGGGCCACCCGCGACAGTCCGGAGACGATGGCGATGGGGGTGGCCAGCAGCAACGGACACGGGGTCGCCACCACCAGCACCGCCACCGCCCGGATGAACTCCCCGGACAGCAGCCAGCCCAGCCCGGCCAGGGCGAGGGTGAACGGTACGAAGGCCGCGGCGTACCGGTCGGCCAGCCGTACCGTCGGGGCCTTGCGGGAGGTCGCCTCCTCGGCCAGCCGGACGATCCCGGCGTACGTGCTG
>NZ_POTY01000548.1 GCF_003236315.1 Micromonospora craterilacus | reverse complement strand
GCCCGGACGTGGTGCTGCTGGTCGGTGGCACCGACGGCGGGGACGCCGACACGCTCACCCACAACGCGACGCGGTTGGCGCGGGCCCGCTGGCGGGTGCCGGTGGTGCTGGCCGGCAACGTCGACGTGCGGGACGACCTGCACGGGCTGCTGGCCGGCGCGGGGGTGCCGGTGACGGTGGCGGACAACGTGCTGCCCCGGATCGGGGTGCTGGCGCCGGTGTCGGCGCGGGCGGCGATCCGGCAGGTGTTCCTGCGGCACGTGATCGGCGGTAAGCGGTTGTCCCGGGGCGGCCGGTTCGCCCGGTTGGTGCGGGCGGCCACCCCGGACGCGGTGTTGACCGGGGTGGAGGCGCTGGCCGATGTGGTCGGTGGTGATCTGGCCGTGGTCGACGTGGGTGGCGCCACCACGGACGTGTACTCGGTGCTCACTCCCGACGAGCGGGCCAGCGGGCCGGGCCGGGAGGTGGCCGGCGCGTTGTGGCGGGCGCGGACCGTGGAGGGGGACCTGGGGATGCGGTGGAGCGCCCCGGGGGTGG
>NZ_POTY01000547.1 GCF_003236315.1 Micromonospora craterilacus | reverse complement strand
TGCGGTCCTGCCCACGCGCGGCCGGGAACGCCTCGAACGCCCGGGCCGACCGCTCGCCGAGCCACCACAACAGCCGCAACGCGCCGATCGGCACCAGCGCGAGCACCGCCAGCCGCGGCCCGAGCGGCATGTCAGCCAACCACCCCAGATAGCCACGCCCCCGAACACACGGACGGTACGGGGCGCACTGCCAGCCCACGATGTCGACCGTCACCCCCACGACGGACAACACGAACGCGGCGGTCAGGCTGGCGGCCAACAGCCGACACAACGGACCGATCAACCCGCCCGTCCCGCCGGTCGCCGGCCGCGTCCACACGGAGAGGTTCACCAACATGAACGGCAACAGGAACAGCAACGACAAGGTCCGCACCGTGGCGCCCGCGGTCAGCGCACCCCACCGGTACGCCTCCACCTCCAACCCACCCGGCCGGTCACTGATCCCGAACCCCGGCCGGGGCCGGTAGAAACCGGCATTGTCGTCCCCGGCCACCCGGGTCACGATCGGGTGATCCAGCAGCGCTTCGGCGGACGTCCCCGAGACACCGTGCACCCGCAG
>NZ_POTY01000546.1 GCF_003236315.1 Micromonospora craterilacus | reverse complement strand
GGTGTGGGCTACGGCGAGCATTTCGGAGGTGTGGGAGCCGGCGATGCCGACGTCGGGTGGGCGGGGGCGGAAGCCGGGCAGGTTGTCGAGGCCGTCGCTGGCGTCCATCGCTCGGAGCAGGATCTGCCCGGCTCGCGGGGTGAGCGTCAGGGTGATCTCGATTCCCTCGGGTGGCGGGGCGTGGAAGACGACGCCGAAACCCCACCGGCCGTCGCGTACCTCGACCGGCACCGGTCGTCCCGCCACCTGGGCGGCGCGCACCTCAGCGGTGGACGTGTCGACGTGCAGGGTGGCCAGGCGTACCTGGCGTTGCGGGGTGAGCCGCAGCCGCAGGGTGCGTTCGCCGGCGGTGGTGGTGTCGGCGAGCACGTCGAGCCGGGGTGCCGGCAGGGTGGCCGCCTGCGCCGGGCCGGCGAGCAGTTCGTCGCGGCCGATGCCGGGGAAGTCGTCGGCGACGGAGACCTTCCCGTCCACATATTCGTCGGTCCAGGGCTGTGGGGCGGACTCGTGGCTGAGCCAGCGGGCCTGGCCGGTGCCGGCGTCCAGCGCGTACATCAGGTGGGTGGGCGTGGGG
>NZ_POTY01000545.1 GCF_003236315.1 Micromonospora craterilacus | reverse complement strand
GTCGAGGGTGAGCCCCTACCGCCTGGTCCGCGTGGACGCCGCCCGGCGTGTCACCGACCCGGTGAACGTTCATGGACAGCCCACTAGTCACTCAGGCGGCCCGCGTCCGGGCAGTTGTGGCTACCCGTAGATGATCAGTTCCAGCAGCGAGCCGTCCGGGTCGCGGAAGTAGATGCTCATGCCCCGGCCACGCCCGCCTGTGCGGACCACCGGACCTTGCTCCACCGGCACCTGCTGGCGGTCGAGGTGGGCCATGGCGTCGTCGACGGTGCCGGGCCACACGAAGCAGAGATCGCTGCCGCCCGGTGCCACCGGGGGGCTCGCCACCAGCGTGCCGGGTTCCGAACCTGGCCCGTGGACGTTGAGTTGCTGGTCGCCGAACCGGTACGCGACGCGACCGTCGGGGTGGTCGATGACGTCCGCTCCCAGGACGTCCCGATAGAAGTTCGTCGATCGCTCCCAGTCGCTCACCGCTATCACGCAGTGGTCGAGTCTGACCTTGATCTCCGCCATCTACGTAATGTAACGGCAGCCAGGCGTGCCTCAGTGGATCAGGAGGCGGTGGCGGGCTTCTTGGTGGGATCGGCCGAGGCGGCCC
>NZ_POTY01000544.1 GCF_003236315.1 Micromonospora craterilacus | reverse complement strand
CCCCGCGGCACAGCGGACGCCGGCCCCACGCCACTCGGCGCGGCGGCAGCCGCGTCCCCGCGCGACGACGTGGCTGCCGCGTTGGACACCGCCCGGCGCAGCGGCTTCCACCGGCTGCACTGGACGATGCTGGCGATGGGCGCGCTGTGCCGGGCGGTGCAGGGGCGTGCCGACGAGGCCGCCGCGCTGGTCGACGAGTTGGCCGAGGCGTGGACGGCGGTGCCGGCGCTGGCCAGTGGCGAGTGGATCGCCGCGGCCGGCTGGGCGGCCACCCTCGCCGGGCGCAAGCCGGCGGCCCGGGTACGCGCCATGCTGGACCAGGTCGGCCACCGTACGCCCTGGTCGGAGGCGGCGCTGCGGACCGTGACCGGCGCGCTGGCCGGCGCCGACGGCGACCACCTTCACGCCGCCGAGCTGCACCTGGCTGCCGCCGAGATCTACGCCGGCATCCCGGACGTCACCGATCGGATGCTGGCGCTGACCTTCGCGGTTCGGGAGCTGGCGTCGACCGGTGACCGGGCGGCGGCCGCCGGGCCGCTGACCGAGCTGCGCGCCTTCGCCCACCGCAACGGCGCGCCGGGCCTGCTCACCCTGGCCCACC
>NZ_POTY01000543.1 GCF_003236315.1 Micromonospora craterilacus | reverse complement strand
GGTCGGGGAAGGGGCCGGCCCAGTACCAGATTGTCGCGTGCAGGACTGTTTCGGGGTCGGCGGTGCCGCGGTCGAACACCGGCACCGCGACGATCTCACGGAGCAGCAGCACATCGTACGCGCTCGAGTGGGCGATGAGCCACGCGCGAATGTGACAGGACTGACCATGAGCGTCCCCCGGTTTCCCGGACGGCACACCGACATGTCCGGCCTGGTCCTGTTGAACCGGACCCGGTGACGCCACCGTTGGTGTTCGAACGCCATGACGCGCTGAACGCACATCTGAGGGTGTCATCGTTGTCAGCCGGTACAACCGTCGCGGCGCGGAGGTACTGCGGACGGACCCGCAGCTTGTGGAACGACCCGGTCAGGCCCCGCTGCTAACCTCAGCCTTTCATCGGGGAGTGCCTCGAAAGGTGCATCACGTCATACCGTCGGCATCCGCCTCAAGTGCGTTGGCGCGCGTCAGTGGCCGTTGGGCGGCCGTGTCGTGCCAGTCAGGCGGGTCGTGGCCCCGGACCGGTGTTCCGGGTCTGTTCAAGAGGCGGTCAGCGAGTAGGCCGGCAGTGGCGTGTTGCCACGATCCTTCGCCAGGGACCGGAGCACATCCGCCTGG
>NZ_POTY01000542.1 GCF_003236315.1 Micromonospora craterilacus | reverse complement strand
GCAGCGGGGTGTCGGCCCGGCGTGGGGTCATCGGGAGGGCGGACGGTGAAGGCTCTGGTGTGGCAGGGCGCGAACGAACTGGCCGTCACGCGGGTGCCGGACCCGCACCTGCGCAACGAGCAGGACGCCATCGTCCAGGTGCGCAAGACCGCGACGTGTGGCTCCGACCTGCACCTGTTGGGTGGGTACGACCCCTACGTGCGGCGTGGTGACGTGCTGGGGCACGAGTTCCTCGGCGAGGTGGTCGACGTCGGTCCGCAGGTTCGCAAACACCGGGTGGGTGACCGTGTCGTGGTCTGTTCCTCCGTCTCCTGCGGTCGCTGCTGGTACTGCCAGCAACAGGAGTTCTCGTTGTGCGACAACGGCAACACGAACCCCGCGCTCACCGAGGCCGCCCGGGGCATCGCGTCCGGCGGTTGCTACGGCTACGGGTACGCGTTCGGCGGCTTCGCGGGCAGCCACGCCGAGTACATCCGGGTGCCCTACGCCGACCAGGGCGCGTTCGCCGTCCCCGAGGGCCTGAGCGACGAGCGGGCGCTGTTCGCCTCCGACGCCGCGCCGACCGGCTGGATGGGTGCGCACCTCGGTGGTGTCAAACCGGGAGACGTGGTGGCGGTGTGGGG
>NZ_POTY01000541.1 GCF_003236315.1 Micromonospora craterilacus | reverse complement strand
GGACGCTGGAAGACGCTACGCCACACGACCGCCAGCCCCCGCCGAATCGGCGACATCATCGCCGCAGCCCTGCACCTGACCCATTTCGAGTACAAGTACCTACCGCAAAGTCGTTGAGATCACTTTAGTGACCAAATGGACATCGTCTGCGGCTCGACGTAGGCTATACGCAGAAACGAAGAGAGGGGAAAGCAGAACCAGAGCTCCATAGAGGCTGGGTCGGCGGCGCTCCATAAACTGCCTCCACCACATAGGTGTCGAGAGTGGAACACCGCCAACGGTTGGCCGCTAGGCCAACGGGATCGACGTTGACAGCGTCGGACCCGGTTGGGTTTTGGTTTGTGTTGCCCCTCCGACACGAACTCCCATGGCTCGACTGCCGGCGTGAGGCGCGCCCGTCCTCTTCGGTGTGCGGGAACGGTTCCTTGGGCGTGGGTCGCCGTCGTCGGAGCCGCTGCGGTTGGTCTCCTCCGGACCCTGATCGGAAAGCGAGATTCCTGCTCTGCCAGTTTTGGTCCAACGTGGTCGGCAGTGTACGGGCCGGTCGGTTTGTCGTATCGCCGGTTGGGTTGGTGCTGGTTTGCCATGGTCGGTGCCGTGCGGCCGCCGCCCCCCGTTTACCCCCCGAAAAC
>NZ_POTY01000540.1 GCF_003236315.1 Micromonospora craterilacus | reverse complement strand
GCCTTCACCCAGCAAGTGCCTTCCGTGACAGGAAACTCGGACCCTCAGCAAGTCCCATTTTCCCTGATCAGAAGGCACTTCTTCGTTTCCAGCCCAGTCCTTGGACACCCTTAACGAAGGGCCGAGGCTAGTGCCGACGATGGTAAGCACCGACGAGAGAACCGAGATCGCCCAGGTGGCGGAGTCGAAGTCAAACCTCTTGCCAGGCTCGCCCGCCGCGAACTCCGAATTGTCCAGAAGGTCCTCGTATAGGTCGACATAGTCGTCCTCGACATCGCTCATATCACCATCCTGTCACGCATCGGCAACTGATCAACGGATCAACGGATCAATCGTCGGGCGCAGCAGTTGGCCAGACGGCACTGTCCTTCACTCTGAAGCGTGATTGGTGCCGAGGGTCGACTCGAAAACAAAAGGTCGGATGTCGCAACGCGATAAGATCAACTGCGCAGTCATCGGCATTATGCGGGTGATCGAAGATTACCTGCGCCCTGGCGGGCCGCATAATGAGTTGATCTCAGCAACGCATAAGGGTTGATTGGTGCGACACGGGCGAAGGTGTCGAGTCGGGCGGCAGTGGAAACAGGCGTGGAGCCATCGATAGACACGTCCTTGCGACAGAAACACGTCTTCG
>NZ_POTY01000053.1 GCF_003236315.1 Micromonospora craterilacus | reverse complement strand
GGCGGGTGGCGATGACGGATGCTGACGTGGCCCTACTCGCGGAAACCTTCGCGGAGGCGGGGGAAGACGTTGAGGCGCTGTCCGACATCGAGAGCGCGGCCACCGAGCCGTTGCCGTTTTACGGGCTGTCCCCGGTCAGCCCGGACGAGTTGGCTGAACATGGCGACGCGGTGCCGTACAGCATTGATTTGACGGTGCCCTACGAGGGGCCCGGTGCCATGGACCAGGTCGACCGGGCTGCGGTCGCGGCGGTGGCGGCGCAGCGGGACGACGGTGTGCCGGTGATCGCGTTGTGGCGTGCGTGGCGGTTCCCGGCCGCTGACACCCAATGGCCGCCGCCGCGGCGGGTTTACCTGTTGGAGGCGGGCGACGGGGCGGTCCTGCCGGTGTTGGTGGCTCGAACCCAGGACGCTCTGCAACTCGCCGGTGAGAAGGATCCCCAGGTCGAGGCGTTCGCTGACCCGGATGCTCTGCCGGTGTACCAGCGCACCGCACTCGGCTTCTCCACTCTGCTGTGGACGGCGGCACCGCCGGTCGTACCGCAGGTGGCCCGGGTCTACAACACCTTCGAGCCGGAACACGGGCCCGGCTTCACCGCCGACCATCCCCGACTCGGCGGGGAGGAACGCGACCGGGTGCTGGCCTATCTGGCTGGGGGCGCACCGTTGCTGATCACGTCGGACCGTCGTCTGGACGTGGTGGAGCCGTCCGCCGGTGAGGTGGTACCGACCGGGTTTTTCACCGATGGTCGATGGATCTGGAGCGACGCCATGGCCTACTACCTGCGGGTGCACGGGCTGGCTCCGGATCCCGACCTGCTGGCGACGATCCGCGGCAACGACTACGAACCGCCCGAGGTCGACGCGGTCGCCCTGCACCGGGCGCTGTCGGTGCTGTACCGCCCGGTGGCGGGGCAGACCAATCACGACGACCCCGCCGACCGGGAAGCGTGAACATGACCACCACATCCGTCGGTGGTACTCGCCGCCTCCTGCGGACCTGCGATGCTCAGGCACACCCGTACGGCGGGGGATTGACCATCGACGTACATTCGGCACCGACATGCCAGATCGTCCGCGGGAAGGAGGCCCCCGCAATGTCTCCTGCCAAGGGTGGCCAACCCGTCTCGGAACTCATCGTGGAATCCGTCGGGCAGACGTTGGCGCTGATGAGTGACCGGAACGAGCGGGCGTCGGTGCTCGCGGTGGCTGTCAGCCTGCCCGCCGAGGCGGGGCGACGGGCGGTATTGACCTCGCCGATGGTCACCGCCCGGCCGGACCTGTTCGAGCTGCTGCTGAAGGTGCTGACTGAACATCTGGCCGGCGTCGCGGCCGGGGTCCGGTTGGTGCCGCTCGGCTCGTACGCCGAATCGATCGACATTGGCCCTGAGACGCGATGGCTGTCCGGGCGGATCGGGCAGGACGTCGCGTTCCCGCTGGTCGAACTGTCGCTGACGGCAAACTTCCTACTCACTCCCGCGGCCTGGGCGGTGTCGGCCCCGGACACGAACCTCCGGAATGACCCCAGCTGGCCGGCACCGCTGCCCCCTCCACCCCCACCGCTGGCGCTGCCATCTCCTGCGCCGCCGAAAGGGGACACACCGTCGGCGACGGAACGGAGGATCGCTGCCAGCATCTGGCCGCACCTGCACTTCCTGCCGAACGGCGCGTCCGTCGACCGGCCGAAGCGACGACCGCCCCGCGTCTGGCTGCCGCCCCGACCCGACTCGGCGCGCGGCACGCGGGCGGGTTCCTCGGCGGCCGCCGTTGAAGTACCGGCCGGGGTGCCGGGGATCCGTACCGCCGCCGGCTGGTCGTTCGCCGATGGGCCGGTGTTGGGTAACGGCCCGGTCCTGGCCGGCTTCTTGGTCGAGATCGTGGTGGACGTGGCCGGGTTTCGGGTGGACGGTCGGCCGGTGGCCCCCAGCGGCCTGGCGAGGCTGATCACCTCGTGCCGACTCGGCGACCCGCGACCCCTGGTCATCGTCCCGCATGGCGTGCTGGTGCAGGGGAGCGCGGCTGACGTGCTCTTCGGCGGTCTTGCCGACGTGCTGGAGGTGCCGGTTCATGTCGCCTACGGGACGGTCAGCCGGACCGCGACCGGGTTGCTCCAGGCCGCGGGCACCTTCCGCCGCTGGTTGCCGAGAACGCCGGGCAGGCCACCTGCTCAAGATCGAGGAAGTGACCAGGGGCCCGTGCTGCCTGCCCTGCCGTCGGCCAGAATTCGGTCGACCGTCCCAGACAGTTGGAACACCGTACCGCTCGATCTGGGGCTTACCGCCCTGCTCGACCCCGCCCGCTGGACCGCTGCGGCCTGGTCGGCCCCGATCGACCCGTCGCCGGTGCCGGCCGTCGCATCGGTGCCCGCTGTCTCTCCGGCCGCCGCCGTCACCCGGAACGATCCCGGTGGCCCGCCCGGTCCGGATACACCGATCGGTCCGGACGGCGTCACCAACGCGAGTGCTCAACCGACGGTGCCGGCGCTCGAGCAACCCGGGGAGGGGCTGTCCAACCGTTGGAACGGGCCGCCGACGGCACCTAAGCAGGCAACCCCGCACGCTTGGGCGGCCATTCCGGTCGATGAGGTGCCAGCCGAACCGGCCGGGCCGTGGCGCTTCGGCAGCACCGACCCACTCCTGCCGAACCACCCGGAAGCCCGGCCCACCGGCGTGACTGCGGCCGATCACACCCCCGCACCGACTCTGCCGCCGGCGCCGCCGCGATGGCTGGCCGAGGACGACGTCGAGCGGGCCATCGCTGATCGGACGGCGCTGCGGCAGGCGCTCGTTCGCCGGTACGACGCGCACGCCCGGGTGGTGGCCCGGACGCTGGCGCAGTCGCCCGGCCTACGGGCCGCCGGCGGCGCCTCCGGCTACCTCACCGCAGGGCTGGTGGCGCTGCTCGCGTACGGCGACCGCGAACATTGCCTGGTGAACCAGATCCTGCGCGGCGGTGGACCGGATTCCGAGGTCGATCGCGGCATGCTGCTGGCGCGCTGCGCCGCGTACGGGTTGCGTCGATTGCCGTCCGTGCTGGG
This sequence comes from Micromonospora craterilacus, assembly GCF_003236315.1. GTDB lineage: Bacteria > Actinomycetota > Actinomycetes > Mycobacteriales > Micromonosporaceae > Micromonospora > Micromonospora craterilacus. The sequence continues at coordinate 28,112 of NZ_POTY01000053.1, read as the reverse complement.
TCCGGTCTTCCGGTCCGGTCCGGCCGACCTGCGATCGGCCGCCGGCTACCGACCCGGCGAGATGCTCATCGAGCCTGCGTTTGTGGACGTCGACCTGGCCGCCAGGCCGGCCACCGCCGAAGGCAGCCTCCGCTTCGTGATCTGGTCGGTCAGCGCCCACCGGTTGGACAACCTGACCGGTGACACCCGACCCGCGGCGATCTTCCCGCCGGGCAGCCGATTCCAGGTGCTGGCGATCGACGACGAGGCATCCGAGCAGGGGCCCCTCGTACTGCTGCGGGACCTTGCCGCCGTGCACCGAAATGGCCCGGACAGTGCCGAGCGGATCCTGGACCGGTTGCGCGCCATCGGGCAGGTTGAGGCGCGCGCCGGTGAGACCTCCGTACCGTTGGCATTTGCTCTCGGCCTGGACGACGGGGGCCGGCCCTTCCGGGCGACCGCCGGCGCGGTCGCGAGGGAGAATGGACGAACGTGAGCGACAGGATGGGGGAGCGGCTGCGGCCGTCTCAAGGTGCGGGGCGTCGCTCCTCGTGGGTCGGGATGCTCGGGGTGCTCACGTCTCATGACCGTATGCCGGCCGCTGACCGGGGCCCCGTCACCTGCCTGTAGCGGAGGGTTTGGTCACGGCTTCCGGCTCGGTGTGGCTCGGCGTCGGGCGTGGCCGAGCAGGAGAGGCGGACGCCGGCCGTCAGACGTCGGCTTCGAGGGCAAAGGTATTGCCGTCTGGATCCTGGAACCACGCGATACGTCCGCCACCGGCCCGAGCGGTGATTCCCTTGGCGTCATGTTCGAACTGGTCGTAGCGGATGAACTCGACGCCGGACGAGACGAGTTCGTCAACGATCTGGTCGATGTCGTCGACGTACCATGTCGCCAGTGTCGCCGGGGTCTTTCCGGCGGTGACCGACTGGTACACATTCAGTGCCGGGGCGCCACCAGAACCATAGACGCGACTGCCGTCGGCGATGTTGGCGCTGGGGCCGGACTGCAACGCCTGCAGGCCCAGTTTGCCTTCGTAGAACGCGACCGCCCGCTGGATGTCGGACACGGCGACCGACGTTCTCAGGTGATACCTACTCAACGGCATGAACCACTGTCGCACACGCGAGCGGGTGGGCTGGCTGGCCGAGGCGCTTCTCGAAGGCCCTGGCGACTCCCTGGGACCATCCGCCCGTCGCGCCGAAGCCCACGCAGGCCCTTCGCGCCCCACCCAACAAACGGGGCGGGCGGACGCGGATGAGCTCGCCGACCCGCCCAGGCCGCTCGTGGCGGGCCGACGAGGATGAGCTCGCCGGCCCGCCACCTGCTGGCTACCGCACCGTCAACTTCTGATAGTTGGCGGCGTAGGGCTGGTAGGTCGGGTTGCCGGAGTAGGCAACGTGGACCGGGTACACCCCGCGCTGCAGATCGGCAGTCTGCAGTGTGACGGTGGCCTTGCCGTCGGCCAGTGGCACGACCTGCACGGTGCCGCCGAAGGTGACGGTGACCTCGCCGGTCGGGGTCGGAGCCTTCTTCTTCTGCCCGCCCGCTGGCCCGACGGTGACGTTCAGCGTGAACGTGTCCCCGCGGACAACCGACGCCGGCGCGGTTTTCGCGTGGACCTTGACGGCGTCCGGGCCGGAGGGCACCTTGAACGACGCCGTACCTTCCGACGCCTTCAGGTAGTCGAAGCCGAGGTACTCGGCCTTGACCGTGCGGGTCCCCGCGGGCAGATCCGTCGGCAGCGTGACCGTGGCCGTGCCGTCGTCCAGGTGGGCGAGCTTCGACCACGAGCCGATGCTGAACCGCACCTGACCGCCGGTCTCGAACCCGTCGGCTGCCGTGACCGTGGCGGTGGCCGTGGTCGTCTGGGCCCCGCTCGCGTACGGCTCGACAGCCACCTCGGTGGTGGTCGTGACGTCGCTGTTCGGGATCCCGCGGATGTCGTTCCACTCGCGGAGGGTGAGCGGTATCACGGTGCCGTGACGCGGACGGACGACGCCCGCGTTGGTCATCGTGATCGCCTTGGCGTTCCAGGTCGGAGCCTCGATGTTCTCGTGGCACGCGGCCTGGTATCCACCACCGTTCGTGTACCGGTCACCCCAGAGGTAGAACTGGCCGGGGCAGGAGGTGTCACCAGGGTTGGCCTTGAAGATGACCGGCCCTTCGTACCCCTGGTTGGCGACCCACGTCGTGCGCCCCAGAGCCGGAGCGAGCAACGTCCAGTTGTCGATGTTGCTGTCCAGGAAGTCGGTGTGCTTCTCCGAGAAGATGTCCGAGCCCTGGTTGCCGGCCTCGTTCTTGGTTACGCGGTAGTAGTAGTCACCGACCCGGATCGCGGTCGTGTCGATCCGCGACCGAGGGGCCGGGTCCTGCCAGACCTGGGGACCGGAGAACGTCTGGAAGTCGCGCGTCGTGGCGTACCACATCTGCGCGTTGCCCTGACCGGTGCGGTTTACGGGGTTGTTCCACAGCGACTGTGCCCAGAACACGACGTAGGCGCCGATCTCCTCGACCCACAGCGACTCGGGTGCGAAGGCGTTGCCCGCGTTGTCGGGCGCGACCTTCACGTGCCGCTGAGGAGTCCAGTTCACGAGGTCGTGCGACTCGAAAACCTCGATGTACTGGGTGTCGTTGATGGCGTATCCGCCCTGGTCGTACCAGTTCAGGTCGGTGGCGATCATGTAGAACGTGTCGCCGTCGGGGGAGCGGACGATATGCGGGTCACGGAGGCCCTGGTCGCCCAGCTGGGAGATGAGCGACGGCCAGCCTCCGGTCAGACCGGTCCAGTCCAGAGCGGTGTTTCCGTTGGACGTTGCGAACATGATCTGCTCGCCGTCGGCGATCCCTTCGCCCTTGAAGTACCCCATGAAGTACCGCTCGTACTCCTCGGAACGGGGCATGGCGCTGATGCTCACCGGGAACGACTTCGTCTGCGAGGCGGAGCCCTTGGTGATGGTCGCCGTCAGGGTGGCGGCAACATCCGCACGGCCGAAGGCCGGGCGGGTCACCTCACCCGTCGGGGTGACCAGGTCGGTGGTCGACTTCCAGGTGATCGTGGATCCGAACTCGCCGATGGCAGGGAGGTTGAGGTTTCCGCGCACGTCGTCGGTGGCGTACAGGGTCAGGTCGTACGTGTCACGGTCGACGGCCTGCGTGTCGTCGAACTCGGCTTTCACCACAACGGGGATCTCCCGTGTGGTGACCTCTTGGGCGCCCTTGCGGACTGTCGCCGTGAGCGTGGCTGTCGCGTCGGGCTGCCCCTTCGCGGGTCGGGTGATCTTGCCCGTCACCGCAACCTTGCGTGCGCTGGCGAGGGGTGGCGGGCTGTAGACCTCGACGACCGACGGGTCCGAACTCGTCCACGTGATGGCCGAGCCCGCCTCGGAGCCGACCTTGGGCAGAACGATGTCGCGTACGATCGCACTGGTCAGGCCGAGGTCGATGGCGGCGGCGTCGGCGCGAACGCCGTTGGAGACGGTCCTTTCCGCCAGGGCGAGTGTCTCGTCGAGGCTCACTGCCCGGTCATAGACCCGGAAGTCCCGGATCGTTCCGCGGAACGAGTAGTGGCCCGACGTCTGCGAGCGAGCGAGGAAGTTGCAGTTGGTCCCCGTAGCATTCACCGACGGCGGAGTGGTGAGGTTCGTTGACGTCGCGTGCAGCACGCCGTCGATGTAAAGCCTGCCGGTCCAGCTCGTACCGTTCGCGTTCAGTGACTGGGTGTAGGTGACGTGCGTCCACGCTCCCTCGAGCATGCGGACCCGGTTCTGTTGGAGGTTCGCCGAACCCACCGCGACGCGGAACCGCTGGGTGTTCGACGCGAAGATCGAGCCCTGGGCGCCGGTGTCGACGTCGCACGAGCCGGACTTCCTGCCGAAGCTCCACATCTGGTGCTCGCCGACGTTGGCCGGGTCAATCCACACGTCATAGTCGACGGTGAGGTTCGACATGCCGGCGGTGAGGTTGTTCGGCAGCGCCACGTACGCACCGTCGAGGGCGCTCTCGTAGGAGTCGGGGTTGAACCTGACTCCTTCGCCGGTCAAGGTCGCCTTCTCCGGATTCATGAGCGTGGCGTTCGCCGCCGAGCCCGCGCTACCCGAGTTGACAAGCGTCGTCCCACTCGTCTCGTCGAGGGCGAAGTGGTGCACCAGACCCATGTTGAGCTCCCCCTCGGCGGCCTGCGAGGGCGTCGCTACGAACGAGACCGAGAGAAGCGCACCCAGTGCCAGGCCCGCGACGCCTCTACCCTTCCGACTCAGTCTGTGACGTGACCTTTTCTGTCGCAATCTCAATTGATCCTCCTCGACCGGTGTCAGACTCCCTCTGAAGTGGATGACGATTGTTAACGCTAACAAGGGCGAACTGCAAGGTCAACCAGACGGGTCAGCGCAACGCGACGATGCGGTCCCGCGCCGTGCGTACGAAATGTCGGTACCGGCTTGTCGGTGGGCCGGCGGATGGAGTCGGGGATGGTGTCGGTCAACCGCGGCGTCGCCTCCGACCCGGCCGCACCGTTCGGTGGAATGAAGCAGTCAGGTCTGGGGCGAGAAGGCGGCTTCGCCGGCATTCACGAGTTTCTTGAGATGCAGTACCTGGCCGTCGACCTTTAGGCCTCGGCCAGCCGTACGTCGAGCCGTGAGCGCAGGGCGCTGACGCTGATGCCGTAGGTCGCGATGACCGACACGTTCTGCCTGCGGTCTGGTCCGACCTCGAAGACCCCATGATCGGTGTAGACCCGGCTCACGCAGCCGACGCCGGTGAGGGGATAGGTGCAGCCGGGCACCAGCTTGGGTGAGCCGTCCTTGGCGAAGAGGGTCATCATGATGAATACGCTCTTGGCCCCGATCGCCAGGTCCATTGCTCCGCCGACGGCAGGGATGTCGTCTGACCGGCCGGTGTGCCAGTTGGCGAGGTCTCCGTTGGCGGCGACCTGGTAGGCGCCGAGGACGCACACGTCGAGGTGGCCGCCGCGCATCATCGCGAACGAGTCGGCGTGGTGGAAGTAGGCTGCTCCGGGCAGCTCCGTCACGGGGACCTTACCGGCGTTGGTCAGGTCGGGGTCGATCTCGTCGCCCTGCGCGGCGGGTCCCATGCCGAGCATGCCGTTCTCGGTGTGGAGCACGATGCCCTGCTCGGCCGAGAGGTGGTCGGCGATCCTCGTCGGCTGGCCGATGCCGAGGTTGACGTAGACGCCGGCCGGAATGTCGCCTGCGATGACTGCGGCGAGCTCGCCCATGGACAGCGGGCCACGGTCGAGATGTTCGACGGTGCCGGACCCTGCGGTCGTCGTGTTCGTGATGGTCATCGCGCCCCCTGGACGGTGTAGTGGCGGGCGTCGACCTGGACAACGCGGTCGACGTAGATCGACGGCGTCACCACGGCTTCGGGGTCGAGCGTCCCGGTGTCGACGACTTCGCTCACCTGGACGATGGTCGTCGTGCCGGCAGTGGCCATGACGGGCCCGAAGTTCCGGGCGGTCATGCGGTAGACGAGGTTGCCGAGGCGGTCGGCACGGTGGGCGGCGATGAGCGCATAGTCGCCCTTGATGGGGTACTCGAGGACGTACTCGCGCCCGTCGATCATCCGTGTCTCTTTGCCCTCGGCGAGCGGGGTGCCGACGGCTGTCGGGCAGAAGAAGGCACCGATGCCGGCACCGGCTGCGCGCATCCGCTCGGCGAGGTTGCCTTGCGGTACGACCTCGAGCTCGACCTTTCCGGCCCTGTAGAGCTCGTCGAACACCCAGGAGTCACTCTGGCGCGGAAACGAGCAGAGCACCTTGCGGACGCGGCCGGCCTTGAGCAGCGCGGCGAGGCCGACCTCGCCGTTGCCGGCGTTGTTGGCGACGATCATGAGGTCCTTCGCGCCCTGCCGGATCAGCGCGTCGATCAGGTCGAACGGCATCCCGGCAAGGCCGAAGCCACCGACCAGGATCGTGGCGCCGTCCTCGATACCGGCGACCGCCTCGTCGGCCGTTTCGAGCAGTTCGGTGCGGCTCATCGCGGCCCCGCCTCGGGGTTCTCGAGGACGGTCGCGAGGCCCTGGCCGACGCCGATGCAGATGGCGGCGACGCCCCAGCGCTGGTTGCGCTCGCGGAGCACCTTGGCCAACGTGCCGACGATGCGGCCGCCGGAGGCGCCGAGGGGGTGGCCGAGCGCGATCGCGCCGCCCTTCGTGTTGACGATCTCCGGGTCGACCTTCCACGCGTCGACGCAGGCGAGCGACTGCACCGCAAACGCCTCGTTGAGCTCGACGGCGCCGACCTGGTCCCAGGTGATGCCGGCCCGTGTGAGCGCGCGGTTGGCGGCCTCGACCGGGGCGTAACCGAACTCCTGCGGCGGCAGCGCGAAGGCAGCCCGCCCCGCCACGCGGGCCAGCGGATCCGCCCCGATCCGCTCGGCGGCGGCAGCCGACCCGAGGAGTACGGCCGAGGCGCCGTCGCTCAGCGGGGAGGCGTTGCCGGCGGTGATTGTCCCGTCCTCCTGGAAGACGGGCTTGAGGTCGGCGAGCGACTCGCTCGTGCTGGCCGGACGAATCCCTTCGTCACGGGTCAGCTCGGTCCCCTCGACGGGTGCGACGAGGTCGTCGTAGAAGCCGTCCGCCCAGGCCCGGTGAGCGAGCTGATGCGAGCGGGCGGCGAACTCGTCCTGCCGCTCGCGCGAGATGCCGAACCTCTCCCGCAACTGCTCGTTGGCCGCTCCCAGCGAGACCGTCCACTCCTTGGGCATCCGCGGGTTGACCAGCCGCCAGCCCAGCGTCGTCGAGACCGCCATGGCGTCACCGGCGGGGAAGCCCTTGGCCGGCTTCGGCAACACCCACGGCGTGCGGGTCATCGACTCGACACCACCGGTGAGGACGATGTCGGCGTCGCCGGTCTCGATGGCGCGCGACCCGATGAGCACGGCGTCGAGGCTGGAGCCGCAGAGCCGGTTGACCGTCGTGGCCGGCACTCTGCACGGGAGGCCGGCGAGGAGCACGGCCATCCGGCCGACGTTGCGGTTCTCCTCTCCGGCGCCGTTGGCGTTGCCCCACACCACGTCGTCGATGGCGGACGGGTCGAGTCCGGGAGCACGCGCGAGCGCGGCGGAGACGGCGTGCGCGGCGAGGTCGTCGGGCCGGACGCCCGCCAGGCCGCCGTTGAACTTGCCGAACGGCGTGCGTGCGGTGGCGTAGACGTAGGAACTCACACTGGCGACGGTACGCGGACCGGTTCATAGTGTGAAGGATCTTTATCCGACACGTCTGAGTAGTATTTTGGTATGAATCTGCTGCAGCACATGCGGTACTTCGTCACCGTCGCGCAGGAGCGCCATTTCGGGCGGGCCGCCGAGCGCCTGCACATGGCGCAGCCCGCGTTGTCGCAGCAGATCCGTCGGCTCGAGGCCGAACTCGGGGTCGCCCTCTTCGTCCGCACCACCCGGCGGGTCGATCTCACCGTGGCCGGGACCGCCTACCTGGAGCGGGCGCGCGCGATCCTCGCCTCGGTGGACGAGGCCGCGCGGCATGCGCGCCGCACGGCGGCCGGCGCGGTCGGCCACCTCTCGATCGGGTGCGTCGGCTCGGTCACCTACAGCCTGCTGCCGGCGCTCTCCCGCCGTCTCAGTGAGGAACTGCCTGGCGTGGACTGCGCGTTCCGTGGCGAGATGCTCGTCTCCGAGCAGGTCGAGGCCCTGCGTGATGGGTCGATCGACCTGGCGTTGCTCCGGCCGCCGGTCGCCGACGGCAGCCTGACGACTGCGCTGTTGCGCCGCGACCGGCTCGTCGCCGCGGTGCCCACGAGGCATCGCCTCGCGGAACGGAGCAGGGTGGAGGTCGCCGACCTGCGGGACACCGACCTCATCGTCCACTCCGCCGACCGGCGCTCCACGATGTTCGACGTCGTGCAGCGGTTGTGCCGGGACGCGGGCTTCGAGCCGTCGATCCGCCACGAGGTCGGCGAGACCTCCACCCTGATCACTCTCGTGGCGGGCGGCCTGGGCGTGGCCGTGGTCCCCGATCCGGTCAGCGCCCTGGCCCTGGAGGGCGTGGTGTACCGGCCGCTCGTGCAACCGGCGACCAGTGTCGACCTTGCCGTCGCATATCGCGACGATCGCGACGAACCACATGTGCATCGGGCGCTGGAGGTTATCCGGGAACTAATCGGCAGATAGTCGGCGTTCACCGAGAGCCCGAGTCACCGGAGGCTCCGCCCGATGCCCCGGGCGGCGACCTGGAGCGCGGTGAGATGCCGGGTGCGGTCCCGGCTCAGTGAGGGTACGACGACGCCGAGCGCCGCGACCACGACCGGGTCCGCGCCGTCGCGGGCGGTGGCGACGATGGGTACGGCGATCGAGCACGCGCCGAGCGTCATCTCCTCGACCGTGGTGGCGTATCCCTGTCTGCGTACCTCGGCCAGTTGCTCGCGTAGTCGCTGGGGCTGCACGACGGTGTACGGCGTCAGGCGCGGCAGGTCGGCGAAGACGGCCTCCCGTACGTCCTCCGGCGCGTGGGCGAGCAGCACCTTCCCGACTCCGGTGGCGTGCAGGGGCAGTCGCGAGCCAGCCCTGCTCACCGCCGGCACCGAAGCCCGGCCCGAGAGCCGTTCGACGTAGAGGACCCTGGTCCCGTCGCGGATCGCGAGGTGCACGGTCGCCCGGGTGGTGGCGTGGATGTCGTTGAGGAACGGGGACGCCACGTGCTGGAGCCCCGTCGGCACCGGCGAGAGGACGCCGACATCCCAGAGCCGCCGACCGATCGTGAAGTGCCGGCCGGTGCTGCGCTCCAACGCGCCGCCAGCGACCAGATCCTGGACGAGTCGGTGCACGGTCGGCGCCGGGAGGTCGGCGCGCCGCGCCAGCTCGGTCAGGGACAGGCGCGGGTGCTGCTCGTCGAAAGCGTAGAGCAGTGCCAGGGCACGAGAGACGACGGTGGCGCCCGGAGTCGAGGTGTTGCCCGCCATGCCAATCCTTTCGCTCAGTGGAACTTTACCGTGGCCATCGCCCCGCCCCGGAAAGCACGATATGGCGATGACAGCGACCACGCCCCCGCTCGCGTCACAGGCGTCGATCAGCGAGGAGATCGAGCGGATCCAGCACGAGACCAAACCTGGACAGACCAGCACCCGGTTGGACTTCTCGCCGTACCGGAGCACCCTGCTGCGGCATCCGGTGAAGGAGCTGCGCACGCTCGATCCTGAGGAGGTCGAGCTCTACGCGCCGGTGTTCGGTCACTCCGACGTCGACCCGACCGAGGCGGACCTGACCCTGCACCCGGGTGGCGAACCGATCGGGGAGCGGATGGTGGTGACCGGCCGGGTCGTGGACGGCGACGGACGCCCCGTACGGCGCCAACTGGTCGAGCTGTGGCAGGCCAACGCGGCCGGCCGCTACGTGCACAAGCGGGACGACCATCCGGCGCCCCTCGATCCCCATTTCCACGGCGCGGGCCGGTGCCTCACCGACGACGACGGCTGGTACCGGTTCACCACGATCAAGCCCGGCCCGTACCCGTGGCGCAACCACCACAACGCGTGGCGGCCGGCGCATCTCCACTTCTCGCTGTTCGGCCGGGAATTCACCCAGCGCCTGGTCACCCAGATGTACTTCCCCGGCGACCCGCTGCTCGCGCTCGACCCGATCTATCAGGCGATCACCGAGCAGGCCGCGCGCGACCGGCTGGTGGCGGCCTACGACCACGACACCAGCCAGCACGAGTGGGCGACCGGCTACCGCTGGGACGTCGTGCTCACCGGTGCCCACGCGACGCCGCTGGAGCGGGAGGACAGCGATGCGTGATCTTGTGACGACAGCCGGCCAGACGGTGGGCCCCTTCTTCCACTACGCGCTGCCGTACGACGGTGGGCCGCACCTCGTCCCGCCAGGCTCGGCCGGCGCGATCCGCCTCGCCGGCACGGTGTACGACGGCGCGGGCGCACCAGTGCCCGACGCGATGCTGGAGATCCGCCAGGCCGACGCCGCCGGCCGGGTGCCCGTGGTCGAGGGATCGCTACGTCGCGACGGCGTCTTCACCGGCTGGGGCAGAGCCGCGACGGACGCCGTGGGCCGCTACGCCTTCACCACCGTCGCACCGGCTCCGACCCGGCCGGGCGTTGCGGCGTACTTCGCCGTCACCCTGTTCGCGCGCGGCCTACTGGACCGACTGTTCACCCGGATCTACCTGCCGGGGCCGGAGCTTTCCGACGACCCGTTCCTGCGGTCGCTGCCCGACGACCGTCGGCGCACGCTCGTAGCCGAGCGCGACGTCGATGGCAACCTGCGGTTGGACCTGCGCCTGCAGGGCGAGCAGGAGACGGTCTTCCTCGCCTTCCCGAGGCATCGGGACCGATGAGCGACGACCACGGCCTGCTCGCGCCCGGCTCGCACCGGGCGGCCGGGATCGCCGACGACCATGCGGTGGTGGCTGCCATGCTGCGGGTCGAAGCGGCGTGGCTGCGCGCCCTGGCCACCGTCGGCACCGTCGAGGCGGATGACGCCGACCGGCTCGCGGGCGTCGTCGCCGGCCTCGACCTCGATGTCGCGGCGCTTGCCGCCGCCGGGGAAGCCGCCGGGAACCCGGTGGTGCCGCTGGTCGCCGCCGTACGCGGTGCGGCCGGCGACGAGCGACTCGCCCGGCTCGTGCACGCGGGACTCACCAGCCAGGACGTCCTCGACACCGCGTTGGTGATGGTCGCCAGAGACGCGCTGGCCCGGATCGACGCCGACGTCGCCGCCATCGCCGCCGCGCTGGCCGGCCATGCCGAGCGGCACCGCGACACGGTGATGGCGGGGCGCACCCTGACCCAGTACGCCGTTCCCGTCACGTTCGGGCTCACGGCCGCGCAGTGGTTGGCCGGCGTGCTCGACGCCGCCGCCGACCTCGCGCTGGTCCGCGACCGGCTGCCGGTGCAGTGCGGTGGCGCCGCCGGCACTCTCGCACTCGTCGATCATCTCACCGGCAAGCCGCTGGTAGTGGCCGAGGCATTCGCCGCCGAGTTGGGGCTGCGGTGGCCCGGAGCGCCGTGGCACACGCGGCGCCGTCCCGTCACCAGGCTCGGCGACGCGCTGGTCGGCGTCTGCGACGCGCTCGGGGTCATCGCATCCGACGTCGCGCTGCTTGGCCGGCCGGAGATCGGTGAGGTCCGAGAGGGCCGCGCGCCGGACCGCGGCGGGTCCTCCACCATGCCGCACAAGCAGAACCCTGTACTCAGCGTCCTGGTGCGCAGCGCCGCGCTGCAGGCGCCGCTGCTCGGGGCGCAACTGCACAGCGCCGCCGCGCAGGCGGTGGACCAGCGCCCCGACGGCGCCTGGCACAGCGAGTGGCCGGCCCTGCGTCGACTGCTCCAGCTCACCGTGACGGCCGCCTCGCAGGCGGCCGAGTTGGTGTCGGGGCTGGAGGTCGACGTGGCGACCATGCGGCGGCGGGCGGAAGGCGCGGCGGGCCAGTTGCTCGCGGAGCGCGGAGCGGCCGGCGACCCGCGCGACTACCTCGGCGCCGCCGGTGCCGTGGTGGACGCCGTGCTGGACCGGATGCGCGGGGAGAACCCGCATGGCTGAGCCGGATCTGGCCTTCACCCGCCTCGCCGGACATGCGGGCGAGGGGCCACTGCTCGTCGTCGGGCCCTCACTCGGCACGTCGGTCGAGGCGCTCTGGGGCCACGCCGCCGCGCTGCTCGGCGACCGGTTCGAGGTTCTCGGCTGGGATCTGCCGGGTCACGGCCGCAGCAAGCCTGCCGCCGAAGCGTTCTCGGTCGCCCAGCTCGCCGCCGCCGTGCGTCGCACCACCGGGAAGATCATCGGTGGGAGAGGCGGGACGGCGCTGTACGCCGGGGTTTCGTTCGGTGGCGCCGTCGCGCTGGAACTCGCCCTCGATCCTGGCCCGTTCTCCCAGGTCGCCTGTATCGCGAGCGCGGCCAAGATCGGCGAGGCCGGTGCGTGGCATGAACGCGCGGCGCTGGTCCGTCGGGCCGGGACGTCGGTGATGCTGCCGGGATCGGCGCAGCGGTGGTTCGCTCCCGGGTTCATCGACCGTGACCCCGCGACCGCCAACCGCCTGCTTCGCTCGCTGTCCGAGGCCGACAAGGACTCCTACGCGCTCGCCTGCGCCGCACTCGCCGACTTCGACCTGCGCGACCGCCTGCCCCAGGCGCGGGTGCCGGTCCTGTTCATGCCCGGGGAGCACGACGTCGTCGTACCTCCGCAGGTGGCGATGGAGGCCGCCCACTCCCTTCCCGGTGCGACGCTCGTGGTCGCGGCCGGCTGCGGACACCTCCCGCCCGCGGAGGACCCCGCGGCCGTGGCCGCACTGCTGACCTTCCCGACGACGGAGGCTACCCATGACCGGTGAAACCCACGACCCGTACGACTCCGGCATGCGGGTCCGGCGCGAGGTGCTCGGCGACGCGCACGTCGACCGGGCGGAGGCGCGAAAGACGCCGTTCACCGAGGATTTCCAGGCGCTGATCACCCGCTTCGCGTGGGGCAGCGTGTGGACGCGGCCCGGACTGGACCGCCGCACCCGCAGCGTCGCCACGCTGACCGCGCTGCTGGCACTGCGCCACTGGGACGAGTTCGCGATGCACGTTCGCGCGGCCCGCACCAACGGGCTCACGCCCGACGAGATCGGCGAGGTGATCCTGCAAAGTGCGATCTACTGCGGGGTCCCGGTCGCCAACCACGGGTTCGCCGTGGCCCAACAGGTCCTCAACGACATGGAGAACGCGGCATGACGCGCCCGCAGATCACGACCACCCAGGTCGGCATCGTCGGCGGCGGTCCCGCCGGACTGATGCTCTCGCACCTGCTGGCCCTTCAGGGCATCGACTCGGTCGTCGTCGACAACCGCACGCGGTGGGACATCGAACACACCGTTCGCGCCGGCATCCTCGAACGCGACAGCGTCCGGCTACTGGTCGACGCCGGCGTCTCGGACCGCGTCCTGCACGAAGGTGACGAGCACGACGGCATCGAACTGGCCTTCGGCGGCGCATCGCACCGCGTGGACTTCAAAGAACTCACCGGAGCGTCGGTGTGGCTCTACCCCCAGACGTCGGTCTTCATGGACCTCGCCGACGCACGGGCCGCCGCCGGCGCCGACGTGCGGTTCGGCGTCACCGACAGCTCCGTGCACGACCTCACCACCGACGCGCCGAGCATCCGCTTCGTCGACGCGGACGGCACGGCGCAGGAGGTGCGCTGTCGCTACGTCATCGGCGCCGACGGCTCGCGCAGCATGTGCCGCAACGAAATCCCGGAAACCGCACGCCGCCAGTTCTTCCGCGAGTACCCCTACGCCTGGTTCGGCATCATCTGCGAGGCACCCAAGAGCGCCCCTGAGTTGATCTACAGCCACTCCGACCGCGGCTTCGCGTTGATCAGTCAGCGCACCGAGACCATCCAGCGGATGTACTTCCAGTGCGACCCCGAGGAGGACATCGACGCCTGGTCCGACGACCGCATCTGGGCGGAGCTCCAAGCGCGCGTCGCCCTCAACGGACACACCCTGAAGCAAGGGCCGATCACGGAGAAGGCGGTCCTCCGCTTCCGCAGCTTCATCAACGAACCGATGCGCCACGGCAGCCTCCTGCTGGCCGGCGACGCCGCCCACACCGTGCCGCCCACCGGCGCCAAAGGGCTCAACCTCGCGTTGGCCGACGTGCGCGTGCTGGCCGAGGTGCTCGAGCGTGCACTGCGCACGGGTGACGACGAGGTGCTGGAGGAGTACACCGACCGGGCGCTCGACCGCGTGTGGCGGTCCCAGCACTTCTCCTACTGGATGACCTCGATGCTGCACCGCCATCGTGACGCCACCGATTTCGACATCCAGCGCCAAGTCGCCGAGCTGCGCTCAGTGGTCGGCTCGCGCGCCGGGTCCACCTATCTCGCCGAGGGCTACACAGGCTGGCCCGTGGGCTGACCGCCCCTGCTGGAAGACCTCCTGAGCGGCGGAGAAGGCTCAGGAGACCGGGCGCGACCAGACGTCGGCGATCGACGGGTCGAAGTAGGCCGGGTCGTCCTGGTTCTCGAACCGGATCCGGACCGACCCGTCGGCCGCCGCGAGCGAGGCCGGGACGACCAGCTCGTAGGTCTCCGTGCCGGCACCGGCGGCGGTCCGTTCGAAGGTGCGCAGCAGCACCTCCTCACCGTCGACGTAGACCTTGTAGCGCTTGACCTGGGCACGGTCGTAGGTCTCGACCGCGCGGATCACGAACGCCTCGCCCGGGGTCACGGCCAGGTCGAACTCGAACCACGAGAACGGCGTGAGGTGTCCGGCGTAGCGCCGGGTCAGTCCGGCCTCCGTGTTGGTCCCGGAGGACGGCGCCGCCGTGAGCCGGTGCGCCTGCTCGGACGAGGCATTGCCGAGGTCGACGTGGTCGAGGGCGTCGGTGACGTTCGGGGTGATCGCGACCCGGACCGCGCCGGTTCCGGTCGCGAGGACCTCGTCGTCGCGGACGAACCGCGCGGTGAGCGGGTAGTCCTCGACGGCCTGGCGGGCGGCACGCGGGACGACCACGTCGAGGGCCACGCTGCGGGTCTGCCCGGCCGGGACCGTCAGGTCGGCCCCGGCGACGGGCTGCCATCCCTCGGGGAGGTCGAGTCGGAGCCGGCCGGGCGTCGCGGCGCGTCCGATGTTGCGCACCGTCGCGGTGACCCGCGCGGACGCGCCGGGCCGCACCTCGGCCGGCTCGGCGGTGACCGACTCCACGACCACCGGCGACTGCACCGAGACCTCGAGCGGGCTGCGCACGGTCAGGGTCGCGTCGGCGTACACGTAGGTCGCCTCGGCGTCGCCGCGCACGGTGCCGGGTCGCTGCTGCTCGGGAACCGCCAGCTCCAGCCGGCCCCCACCGGTGCCGCCGGGCGGCAGCTGATTGGTCAGCCGCACCCACGAGGGCGTGGTGGCCCAGCCTTTACCGAACCCGGTCAGCGAGCCACGGACGTTCACCACCCGTTCGGAACCGGCGTTGGCCACGGCGAGCTGGACGGGGACCCGGTCCCCGGGCCGCAGCACGTCGGAACCGGCCTCGGCCTTCAGCGACAGACCCAACAGGTCCGACGCCGCGGCCGACACCGCGGACATTGCCCGGTCGACCGCGGTCACCAGGTCCTTCAGGCCGTCGGCATTCAGCTTCCCGAGGATGTCGGCCATCGACTCCAGCGCCAGATGCGAGGCGGCCAGGTGACGGGCGGCCGCTCGGGTGTCGCCGGTGAGCAGCGCGGCGTGGGCATCGCGAGCCCTCGCCGTGGAGGTGGCAGCCGCCCCGGACAACCGCTGCGCCTGCCCGGGATTGAGGTGACCGGCCCGGCGGGCGGCGTCGACGAGGGCCGCGAGGGGCTGCGTCGCGTCGATCGCCGCCCCGACCAGGCCGAGCTGCTCGTCGGAGCCGAACCGGTAGTCACCGGAGCCGACGACCACCCGTACGACGCCGTCGGCGACGGTCACCTCGTGTACACCGGGAGCGTCCGCCACCGGCCGTCCGCTCTCGGATACGGCCCAGCGGTTGGCCCCCGGGACCTCGACCGTGGCGGTCGTACCGACGGGGACGTGCACGTCGAGGGAGAGCCGGCGATCCTGCTGGCGCCAGTTGCTGGACACCGGACCCCACGGCGTCTGCGTGGTCGCAGACGCGTGGTCGAGCAGGCCGGTGACGGCCGGGGCGATCGTGATGTCGCGGTAGCCCGTCTCGGCCGAGGGCCGGATGCCGGCGACGTAGTGGTAGTTCCAGTCGTCCAGGGTGCCGAGGAAGTAGTGGCCCAACGACCGGGCCTGCACCGACCAGTGCTCCCAGACGGTGGTCGCGCCGTTCGCGAGCTTGTAACCCCAGCTCGGGTACGTCGTCTGGGTCGCCACCCGGTAGGCCACGTCCTCGTGGCCGTACTGCGTGAGCACCGGCAGCAGGTACTTCGTGCCCAGCGTGCCGGTGTCGAGGTGGTAGCCCCGCTCGACCACATCCTGGGCGAGCCGGTCCGCGACTCGCTGGGCGACCTCCTCGTCAGGGGTGAGGTTGAAGGCAAGCGCCAGCACGTTGTGGACCTGCCGGTAGCGGTTGGCGTCCGCACCCTCGCCGCGATAGCGGTCCTGGGAGCTCTGGAAGTAGACGTTGTTGAACGCCGTCTTGGTGGCGTCCGCCTTCGCCGCGAACTGCGCGGCGTCGGTCGCCTTGCCCAACTGCTGTGCGACCCGCTCCATCGTGCGCAGCATCTGGTAGAGGTACGCCGTGCCGGACACACGGTTGTCCTCGTCCGGGGCGTGACCGCCGGCCGGGCTGCCCGTGGGTGACACCCAGTCACCGAGCCGGTTGCTGATCACGGTGCCGTTGGCGCGACGCTGGCCGTACTCCAGGTCGATGTAGCCCTTCATGCCGTCGTAGAGCTCGGTCATCACCCGGTCGTCGCCGCCGTACTGGTACAGCCAGTACGGGATCATGATGTAGGCCGCGTGCCAGGGCTGCGACGGTCCCCAGGCGCCCCAGTTTCCCGAGCTGGGCGCGATCACCATGGGGGCACCGGCGCGGGAGCCGCTGACCTCCCGGCTCTCGTGGACGTCGCGCAGCCACTTGGCGAACAGCTCGTGGGTATCCATGTTCAGCAGGAACATCTCGGCGCCGACCGTGGCGTCGCCGGTCCAGCCGTTCTTCTCGAACATCGGGGTGTCGGTCGGGATGTGGTGGATGTTGTTGTAGAGCGTGTTCACCACGATCTCGTGGACGCCGGTCAGAGTGCCGTTCGAGGCCTCGAACCGGCCGGTCTGCTCGGCGTCGGTGTTGACCCGCTTGGCCGTGAAGGCGCTCAGCGGCGGCGGGCCGTCACCGGGCCAACCGGTGACCTCGATGTACTTGAAGCCCTTGTAGGAGAACGTGGGCATCCAGGTCTCCGGCTCGCCGGTCCCGGCCAGGGTGAAGTAGTCGGTCTGGAAGCCGGCCTGGAAGCCACCGTTGTTGCTCATGTTGACACGGCCGTTGGCCAGCAGTTTCTCCGCGTGAGCGGCCCGGATCGTGGTGCCCGCCGGGCCCCGGACGGTGTACTCCACCATGCCGGCGATGACGTTGGGGAACTCCACCACGTAGACACCCGGCGCGGGCTCGGTGATGGCGACCGCGGGGAAGGACCGGGTGACCCGGACCGGTTGCTGGCGCTGGTTCACCAGGACACCGCGCGGCCCGGTCGCGATCCTCGGGGCACTCCACGTGGAGTCGTCGAAGCGGGCGGAGTTCCAGCCCGGGACCGCGAAGCGCGCGTCGTAGCGCTCACCGGCGTAGAGGTCGTCGAAACGGGTCGGGCCCTCGTGGTAGGTCCAGGAGTCGTCCGTCACCACCCGCTCGGTGCTGCCGTCGGCGTAGTCGATGTGCAGGATGCCGCGCGCCATCGGCTCGTCACGCCAGGTCGGCCGTTCCCAGTTCCAGACGTTGCCGCCGGTCATCGAGAAGAACTCGCGGCCGAGCTCCATGCCGATCGCGTTCGGCCCCTCGACCAGCCGGTCGGTGACGTCGAACGCCGCGTACTGCACGGTGTCGTCGTAGTCGGCGAAGCCCGGGGAGAGCATGGCGTCGCTGACGGGGGACCCGTTGAGGCTGACGTCGGCGTAGCCGCCGGCCGCGACGTAGTACGTCGCGTTGCGCACCGGCCCGTTGACGGCGAACTCCTTGCGCAGCAGCGGGGCAGCGGCCGGCGCCGGCGCCAGGACCGTGTTGATGGTCCCCACGAGCTCCAGCGCGCCGTTGACGACCGTGCCGCCGCTGAACGGGTTGAAGCCGGTGGAGAAGTCGATGTCGGCCAGCACCTGGCTGTCCTCGGTCCGGGTCACCTTGACCGCGTGGGCCCGCGACCGCTCCGGCTGCCCGCTCGCGAAGTCGGAGCGGAAGCCGACGAAGCCGCGCTGCATGGTGCCCGCCTGCGTGACGTTGCGCGAGTCGACCTCGATCCCGTTGATGCGGGTGACCACCTGGACGCTGGACTGGTCGGTGCCCGGTCCCACGGTGACACTCAGCTTGTTGGACCGCGTGGTGAGCTGGTTGACCGTCACCGCCGAGGAAATGTCGATGCCGGGGTTCGCCAGAAGGGTGTAGTTCCCGTTCACGCGACGGTGGGGGCGCAGGCGGGGCACGCCACCGTCGACCGAGACCTGCCACATCAGGGCGTTGTTGGGGTTCGACGCGCGTACGAAGGCACCGAACGCGACGTGGTCGATGGTGAAGTCGAACTCCGCGGTGTAGTTGTCCCACCCGACGAGCGGGTCGCGCGACGGCGGCTGCGCGCCGACCCACCTGCTGCCGCCCCAGTCGGCGGCGGTCATCAACCCCGTCCGGAACTGTGACGACCCGCTGGCCTTGCCTGCATTGGTGGCCACGTCGACCGTCCACTCGTACCCGGTCGCCGACTCCAGGGTCGGGCCGTCGTACTCCACGTCGAAGGACCGGTCGGACCCGACGACCCCGCTGTCCCAGACGACCTTCCCTGCCGTGCTGATCCGCACCCGGTACGACTCCTGACGGACATCGCGCGCCGTGGTGCTGATGATCCACGAGAACCGGGGACGGTCGAGGTCGATGCCGACGGGCTCGGTCTTGCGCTCGACCTTGAGGCCGACGAGCTTCACCCCGTCCCCCTCCACCGGCCGCGCGCTCGCGCTCACCGCCGGTGCGCCGAGCCCGGTCAGGACCAGCGCCAGCACCGTCAGCACGCTGGCGAGACGACGAAGACTGTCAGACATGTACCGCATGGGGGGGCCACCTTCGGCTGGATGCTGCTGCGGCAGTGAAACGTTAAAGACGAACAGTAGGCGGAATTCCTCGCATCCTCACCAGCGGTTCGGAAGAGATGGCCGCTTCCGGCCACGTCTGCGAACTGAACCCCCGTCGGCCCACGGACACCGGTCAGAGCCATCCGGCTCGCGCCGCCCGCGCCGCCCGCGCGGCCCATTGCGACAAGCTCGACGACGCCGGCCTGGTGGAGACCGTACGCGGGGTGGGCTACCGGCTGCGGCCGAGCTGACGGGATCAGCCAATTCTCAGATCATCCTCAAGAAATCCCGCGCTGTCGGCCGCTGGCGGCACGGCTGGCGTGTGCTGGCGCCACCGTGTCATCTCCCTGTTCTGGAGCTGCTATGAGAGACAAACGGACGACCATCTTCTCCGTCCTGCTCGCCGCGACCCTCGCGGCGACCGTTGCGCCCACGCCCAGCGCGTCGGCGACCAGCTTCGCCGAGGAGCGCTTCAAGCCGAGTGTCACCTACGAGCTGTCGGTGACCGACGCCGAACGCGACGCGATCCACGCGGAAGTCGAGGCGTTGGCTGGACGCGTCACCAGCGCGCGGGCGGGGGACGGCACCTACGACCCACTCAGTCTGATGGGGGCGATGCTGGACGGGTCGAGCTACGACTCCATCTCCCGAGGCGGCACGGCCGCGACGGCGTACCCCTTCCCAGTCAGCAACACCACAGCCAACCAGAACGAGTACGACCGCAAGGTCGCCAAGCTCGCCTGGGTGGTCAAGCTGGCCACCGACCTGGGCTTCCCGGTGGTCGTCCAACGCCAACCCGACAAGTACGTCTACGCAGAGATCGGTGACCCGGACGCCCCGGAAATGGTCATGGCGTTGAGCCACCTCGACTCGCCGACGGCTTCCGTCTCGCAAGCCCAGCTGGCACGCTGGCGGGACGCCGATGGCAACCTCGGCACTCCTGGTGCGTACCACTCGCCCTATGTCCAGGACGGCTGGGTCTACGGGGCGGGCATCCAGGACGACAGCGGCCCGACGCTGGCGACGCTGGTCGCGGCCAAGGCGCTGCTCGAGGCGGGGTTGCCCCTCGACCGACGCATCCGCATCGTCATGGGAATCTACGAAGACGGCGGCCCCGGCACGCCCTCGACGACGAACACCGCCACCTTCCAGTCCATCCCGTACAACTCGAACCCGAGCTTCTACGACAACTGGGCCTACAAGAACCTCAACCGGGAGGAGATGCCGATTGCGGCCTACACTTCCGACTCGCGGTTCCCGGTGATCGTCGGCAACTCCGGATCGGTGACCCCGTCGGTGTCGATGAGCTTGTCCGCAGACAGCACCAAGGCCTTCCGGCTGACGGGCGCCACGGCCGGCGTCACCCTGCGTGAAGGCGATCCGACGCTCAAGGACATCGCATACGGCAGCACCACGCAGATCGCCTCGCGGGCCATCTTCACCCTCGACGTGGCGGGGGTCGGCTCCACCGAGCGCGACCGATTCGTCGCGGCGATCACCGCTGCCGCGACCACGAAGGGTTGGCTGCCGGCTGCTCCCCGCACCACCCCCAAGGTGCAGACCACGATCACCGGCGACTCGCTCACGCTGGAGATCAACACCGACGTGGCGATGGAGATGCCGACCCCGCAGTACGGCAAGAATGCCGTCGTGTGGGGAATGTTCCTCCTCTCCAAGGGACTCGGCGGATTGGGAACCACGGCCGCCGACATGCAACTGAAGAAGGCGGCCGACGGCATCGCCGACCTGTTCTTCCGCGACGGTGTCGAAGGCGAAGCCTATATCGGCAAGTACATGGGCATCCCGGCGAACCTGTTGCGCAACCCGAGCAACGGCACCCCGAACCTAACCTTTGCCCTCATGGGGGGCATCAATTCGGAGACCCCGACGAGCTTTTACACGGACGCCTCCGGCAGCCTCAGCATGCCGATGTATGTGCGCAGCATGCACGTCACCGCGGCTGACTCCGGCCAGGCAACGGCGGCGGTCACGGCCGCCTTCCAGGCGAAGGGGTTCACCATCGGCAACCTCGGCTCGCCCGTCGGCGCCGGGTTGTACGTCACTCACGACAACCCGCTGACGGCTCTTCAGTTCGGGAGCTACCAAGCCTCGATCAACCGCAACCCGCAGGAGTTCGCGGATCCGTATTCCCTCAGGGACGTGGTCTATCCGCAGGGCACGACTGGCGGCACCCTGGCCAGCAGTTTCCGCAACAAGATGACCGCCTTCGGCGCGGTGATCCCGGGTAACGAGCGCTGGTGGCACACGGCCAACGAGCGGATGAAGGTCGACTCGGCAGTGCAGATGACCAAGATCATGGCCGACGGCATGCTGGAGATGGCCCGGTACTCCGGGCCCGCCGGTGCCAAGTTCATGTGGGCGAGCATCCCGGGGCTGAACGCCGACCGGGCGGACCTCGACCTGCTCGACGTCACGATCGGAACCTACAAGGACGCGTCAGCCACTGTCGGCACGAGCCAGTTGGGCAACCAGGCCCTGCTCGGCGCCACCTCGTTCAACATCCCGATGTGGAACGGGCGCGGCAACTCGACTCCGACGGCGTCGGCTTTCGCACTGGGGCACGCCCCGGGAGGGGTCTACCTGCCCCTGACCGACACGGAGTACCTGAACAGCACGTACGTGGCGCCGATGCGTCTGGAGTTCAAGGTGGAGCGCCCCGACCACATGTCGGACGCGGCGTGGGCGAAGTTCGTGGCCGGCGGCTACGGCGCCTTCCAGTTCAACATTCTCGTCGGCGACACGGTTGTGCCGCTGGCCGTTCCTGCGGGGCAGAGCGCGGACAAGTACTTCTCCTCGCGCATCTCGGCCAACAATCCCGACGCCATCTACCTGTCGGTCAACCTCGCGATCACCGATGCCCCCTACACCGGGGTGCAGCCCGTCCTCGCGGATTCCAAGACGGACCTGTACACGGTCAACCCGACGTACCTGGCCTCGAACCCAGATCCGTTCCCTGGGCGCGGAGCCATCGAACAGCGGGGCTTCTTCCTGTTCGGTGATGGGCAGAAGAACGCGGAGTTCTCTTCGCCCGACGCGGTCTACGTGACGGTCGCCAACGCGGTCACCGATGCGAAGCCGTCGGCGGTGGTGAAGAAGTTGAAGGGCAACAAGAACGAGTTGACCATCACGGTGAAGCAGACCCATATCGACGGCGCCGAGTCTCCTGTGACGGCCACGTTCACCATCGACAACAACGCTGCTGGCACCTACACCGTCGGCGATTACAAGGTGTACGTCGATACCAAGGGCAACACCCAGGTGCGGTCGATCTACATCGTGTGACGACTTCGCCTGACCCAGCGTAAGTTCGTGCGGACCGTGCGCGCTTACTACGGGGAAAGGCCCTCCGGCTGACGAAGTTCGTTCGCCCCGCTTCTGGTGCTACGAGCCGTCGGCCAGGGGTGGAAACAGACGTGGTGGCTTCCCGCTCGGCGGGGAGCCACCACATGTTTCTACGAGCAGGAAACCGTACGTATGCGATCCCGCTTCTCGGCCGGCACGTCGTACGGGCCGTGTCCCGGATCGAGGTTTGGACGGAAGGCCGGGGTCGTTGCCCTCGGCGGTGCACTGCCTGGGGCGGCCCGGTGCAGAAGTCCATCGGACCCCGGTCCTCCGCGCGGTGAAGAGTATCGGCGCCCGCTGACACCCGGGTGCCGGTTATGGCGGATTTAATCCGCCAATAAGCTGCCGATCAGCCAAGGTCGTTCGCTTACCCGGGGGCGGATCGCGCCAGATCCGGACGCTCGATGAGACCCGCTATCACGGAGTGACGGGTTCCCTGCCGGTGGGTCATCACCGGGGCTCTGACTCGCCGTGCCAGCATCGCCTGGTGCGCAACGAGCGACGCCTACGAACACGGACGCCCGAGTCACGAGCCTTCGCGGAGCGCGTACAGCTCGTCATGAACCTGACCTCGCGCCTCAACGGGCTGCCGTTCGACGACCTCGACGGGCGCAGGACGGTGCTCACCGAGATCTTCGGTAAGCCGATCCCCGACTCGCTGTCCATCCTGCCCCCGTTTTACTGCGACTACGGGCTTGGCGCATCGTTCGGCGGGCGCGTGTTCATCAATCAGGGATGCTTCTTCCTCGACTACGGTGGCATCACGATCGGTGACCGCGTCATGATCGGCCCCCGAGTGACCCTGAGCACGGCGGGACACCCGGTCGAGCTCGACGAAAGGTACGACTTCCTCACGCACGCGCCCATCGTCATCGAGGATGATGTGTGGATCGGTGCCGCCGCCACGATCACCCCCGGAGTCACAATCGGTCACGGCTCGGTCGTCGGCGCGGGCGCCGTTGTGGCGAAGGACGTGCCGCCGCTCAGTGTGGTGACGGCAACAAGCGTTGTCGAACGAAAGCGTCTGAAACCGGCGTCTCCTGCAACCACCTGAGGGGCTGCGGCTCACCCTGCTCCAGGCGGGGTCGGCGGTGTTTCGTCTGGATCAGTCCGCTCGACGTGCTCGTGTTTCCGCCGGCGGAACTGGTGATCTGGCTGACCTGGTCCCGCCAGCCCTGCACGCCGTGTCGGGGCCACCGCTCTCGGTACGTTTCGTGCTGCCGCCGGATCAGTCCCACCAGAAGTTCCAGCAGTTCGAGCCCATGATCGCTTCGGCATAGGTGGAGAAGGTGTCGGTGTTGCTCTGCCAGATGGTGTCCGGGCAGAAGGCGAAATGCTCGGCGGTCACGTGCAGCGCCAGGTCGGGGGTGGCTGGTGGTGCGGCGATGCTCAGGTGCAGGGTGTCGAAGCTCAGGCCGACGACTGTGGCTCCGAAGCGGCGTTGCCAGTCGCGGACGACGGCGGAGAAGCGGGCGGTGTCGTTGTCGTGGTTGAGTGGGCCGGTCCAGCTGATCGCGGTCAGTGCATGCGCGCCGTCGGTTGCGGGGACCAACGCGAGGCGGGCCTGGCCGGCGGAGAGCGCGTCGGCGTACTGGTCGGCGAAGCGCTCCACCGGTCCTTGCCGATCGGGGGTGGGCGTGAGGCCGGGCCACCGGACACCGACCGGGTCGAGGTAGCCGAGGTCACTGGCGGCTTTCACGTCGAGGTCGTCCCCGGTGATCCCCTGCCACCATTCGGCGAGGACCGCGCCGGTGTCGTGCTGCTCGACCGTGGTGATGTGGTCGTATCCGGCGTCGATGCCGAACGGGTCGTCATCGCCTTCGACGTTGAGTGCGAGCAGCGGCCACAGTCCAGACTGGTGATGCCGGGGCCGCCAACGAGACCAATCACCCGCCGCGGCGGGACGGGAGCAGAGCCAGTACACCGGCGTGACGCCGTTGTACGGGATCATCAACCGGCCCTCGGGGATATCCGGTGGCAGCGCGTCGTCCCACGTCATGGCCGGCACCATAGACGGCGGCTACGACACGGCCGCCGACGTGAAGGACAGACCTTCAGCCGAGGTCAGAATGCCGCCAGCCCAGCTCGACAGCTTGGGGTGGAACACCGCGCGGACCTGGCCGTTCGGCTCCGCAGGGTGGAACGGAGGAGGAACGACTACGACAGCTCGGTCGGCTGGCAAAGTCCACCGGCTTCCAGTTCGACGACTGACAGAAGACAGCGCATCGCGCGCACCCTTCGGTTACCTTGATCATCTGTACTGCTCTCAGAACGACCGGGCGTCTCAGAACCGAGGTAGCCGGTCGCGGTCCGTGGCGCGCGGTCGGCGCAGTGAGCGTGCATCGCCGTGGACGTTCGCGGACGCTTGGAGGTACGACGATGTTGGTGCTGTCTCGGCGTAGGTAGGTTACCCAGGTGACTGTGTACGACGTCGCCGTCAGGCTGCCGTCCATCGGCGTGCTGCGCGACCGCTGCAAGGCACTTGCCGTGCTGGAGTGCATCCTCGATGGCGGTGAGCCCTACTACGCCTACACCCGCGCGTGGGGTGACGACGAGGCGGCGTTGATGAGCAACGGCAGCGGCGACGAGTGGGCGGTCGTGTTCACCGCCGAGGGCGCGTTCATTCGTGTGTTCGACCACGAGTCGGCGATGACGCCCTTCCGCGGTTCGGACCGCGAGCTGTGGCCCGGACTACTCAACGGCATCCCGGCGGTGTTCCGTCCGCACATCGAGGAACCAGCGTTCGGTGGCGAGGAGGGACAGTTCCTCGCCACCGCCGTACTGTGGCGGCTCTCCGGGGACGACCGCTGGCACGCCGGCGAAGGCATCACGTTCCCTCCGCCCCGCGGACCGTACGACGACAACGGCCCAGACGGCTCCGGGCTGCTCAAAATCCTGCTCGACGACATCGTCGACCGGTACGTCACGTTCGCCGAGGACTACTACGAGATCGAACTGGACCCGACGCTGATCGAGCACGTCGTCGCGCACCGCCCGCTCACCGACGCCGTTGTGCAGGCTCTCAACGCAGAGATGACCGTTGTCAGGCTGCACGAGGACATCGCCGCGATTGGGTATCCGATGGCGGCGGTGTGACGTCGGGCCCGTACCTGGACCGCCTCCGCAGCAACGATGAGACAGCACCGGAAGCGGAGCCACGTACCCGATAGGTCGCGGCCTGTGACGCACTCTCGGTGGCAGACGCGTGCGAGCGAAATCGGGTTGCGGCGCGTTGCTCGGCGCTGGCTGGATTAGGTCGCATGCGCACCATCGCGAGCGACCGCCTCCTGCTGCGCCCCTGGCGCGCCGAGGACGCCGACCTCCTTCTGGATCTCGAATCGCGCTGGGAGGTCGTGCGATTCCTGGGCGCGCAGCCCACGATTATGAAGAACCGCGAGGAGGCCCTCGCCTCGATCGCACGCCGATGTGCCATCGACGATCCGATCCACGGGATCTGGGCCATCACCACAGCGGCGGACGGCCGGCTGGTGGGAAACCTCCTACTCAAGCCGATTCCCCTGTCGGCCGGGGAATCGGCCGGCGGGCCGACCGATGTCGAGATCGGCTGGCACCTGCATCCGGACGCCTGGGGGCACGGCTACGCCACCGAAGCAGCGGCGGCGGTCCTGGACGACGCGTTCAGCCGGGGGCTGACGAGGGTCGTCGCGGTCACGGACCCGGGCAACCGTGCGTCCCAGGCCGTCTGTCGGCGGCTCGGCATGACGCACTTCGGTCGGACGACGAGGTACTACGACACGCCGAACGAACTCTTTGAGAAGCTGGCCAGCTGATCGGCAAAGACCCGCCTCCGCCGCTCGCCACACCAGGCAGTTGAGGAAGGAACGGCGCATCGGCGTCGTCCCTCCCAACCGGGGCGGTCCACCTTCGAGACTTGTCATTGACTGTCCGAACCCCTGGTAGCGGCGGTGATGCCGCCAGCGGTTCGGAAGGCTTGAGGTGGTACCCCGTAGGTCGCGCTGAACAGGCGACTGAAATGAGCTTTGTCGGGAAAGCCCCATTGCGCGGCAATGCTATAGATCGGCCGCTTCGCCAGGGACGGATCGCGCAGGTCCCGAGCGCATCGGTTGAGGCGCTGTAAGCGGATCAGCTCCGCGACGCCCGTGTCGTCCGCCTCGAACAACCGGTGAAGGGCCCGAACGGAGATGTGGTGCGCTGCGGCCACCGCCGAAGGGCTAAGGTCTGGGTCGCCAAGGTTCCTTTCGATGAAGGCCTTGATCTGTATGCGTAGGGAGCTGTTGCGAACCTCGCCCGGCAGCGTCTCGGCGGCATCGAGCCGCTGCGCGAGGATGGCGGCCATGAGGTCACGGGCGATGTTGTCAAGTCGGGGAGCATCGGCGGGGTCGTACTGCTCGGGGTGGGTAATGATCTGGCGAACGAACTGGCCGAGCAGTACGCCGATGCCCCGGGTGGCGGGAAACCTCGCCCCGAGGATCATGGCGACCTTGTTCGGGTGCAACGGGATCAGTGCGTGCGGGACGAGCATGGTCAGCGTGGTCAGCTGATCCTCCTCAGGGCTGACCGCACGATGTGTCGAGGTGTGCGGGCGTGATGTGTCGACGAAGATGAACTCCCCAGCGACGAGCGCGTTCTCTCGTCGCTCGGCCATTACGCCTCCGGACCCGGACAGCGGCAACGCGAGTTGGTACATCTCCGGGTCACTGCGGCGAATCAGCTTGCCCGTTCGGTGCATGTCCAACGACGGGTAGCTCCAGGACGACAGGACCACGTCGCCCAAGCCAACCACCTGCGCCTGGGCGCGGAAGTTCTTGGCGTGATCGCTGCTCACCCTCATCGGTACGGACTCGCGGGCGACGAGGTCGTGCCAGAATCCGAATCGCTCACCTTCAGGGACCACCACAGTGTCCAGTGATTCGACGGCGAGCATGCTCCTGTGTCCCTGTCTTCCTCGCAGCTACATGCATTAGGACGCCCGTACGAGACTACACAAGTCGAGGCTCACGATCGGGGCAGCCAAGATCAAGGCTCCGTTGGGCCAGCGTGTGACAATGTCGCGATGAAGCGCTCGGGGGTCGCGCTTGTGGTCGCAGTGGCGCTTGTCGTCGTGGCGGGGGTTGTGCTGCTGCGCGTTCAGCGGGATCGCGAATGGGCCCACGGCGGCGATGCCGTGAAGGCCGAGGTCGAGGTGGCCATTGCCACGCAGGAGACATTTGAGCGCTTGGTGGCGGCCGCCGTCAGTCGGCGGATGGCGTCATGATCGACAATCTTGTCAGGTTGGCAAGGTCGGCTGTTGGCGTAAGCTCCACCGTGGTCGCGCCTGCCGCCTTGTCCGCAGACGCTCGCCCGATAGTGACAGCACCAACCTGACTGCTCTGCTGGGACGGATCCGGCATCAAGACACGGTTGGTCTGGTAAACCCCACCGTGAACGCCTTCCATGACTAGCTTTCCGCCGGTGCCACGTACGGAACCCGGAACATTACTGATATTCGTGTAGACCTGGCCGGCGAATTCGGTGCTGGTGATGAGGTCGACAGTGGCTTCGCCGCGGACGGCATCGACTACCGTTACGCGACCGACCAAACCTTCGGCGACAACGGCTAGTTGCCCCTTCCGGACTCCCTGATCCTTCGGGAACGCCACGATTATCTGTTGGCCGGTCCTGCCGACTACCTCAGCGGGTACGGCCCGCGCGTCGCCGTCCACACCGTCCTGACCAGGTACCTCGAACACCTTCGTGGCGCTGGCGAACGGTCGCTTCGGCTTGATGAACCCCGCGATCGTCGTCGTCTGCGCGGTCGCAGCGATCGGGAGTTCTGTTACAACAAGGCGACTGGTAGGTTCGTCCGGTTCTTGGATCATTTCACTATCGACCGCGGTACTCGATACCCGCACCGCTGTCACGCCCGGCATGGCGATGGCAATGGCATAGGTGCCCCAGTCGTCATTACTAACCTCGGCCCTTCGTTAAGGGTGTCCAAGGACTGGGCTGGAAACGAAGAAGTGCCTTCTGATCAGGGAAAATGGGACTTGCTGAGGGTCCGAGTTTCCTGTCACGGAAGGCACTTGCTGGGTGAAGGC
>NZ_POTY01000539.1 GCF_003236315.1 Micromonospora craterilacus | reverse complement strand
GGGTGGGTGGTGGCGGTGCAGTTCGACCGTCGTGCGCCGACAGTGCACATAGGAAACCCCAATGGGTGGCGAAACCGTGAAATCCTGGACGCCGGCCCGGCAAAGTGGCAGCGTGATGGGCATGGCGGAATCCGGAGTCAACCCTACGGCGGCGGCCCTGCTCGGGCTGCTCCATGAGGGTCCCATGACAGGTGGCCAGTTGATGGCCGCCGCCGAGCGCCGACTGGCGCCGTACTGGTCGATGACCCGCAGTCAGGTCTACCGGGAGTTGCCGGTGCTGGCTGATCGGGGCTTCGTCCGGCTGGGCAAGCCCGGGCCGCGGATGAGTCAGCCGTACGGCATCACGGCCGCCGGAAAACGGACATTCTCCCGTTGGCTGGCCGAAGACCCGGGGCGGGACACCATCCGCAACCCGATCGCCCTGCGCATCGCCTTCGGGCAGCTGCACTCCCCGACCCAGCTGAAGAACCTCCAGGCCGCGGCCAACGAGTACCACACCGAGGCCCTGGCCCGGGTCCGCGAGCAGGTCAAGAACGCCAAGAAGGAAGGCGACGCGTACGACGCGAGCGCGCTCGAGTTCGCCGTGGCGTACCACAAGGCCGCCCTGTCCTGGCTGAAGACCGCCGCCGCCGCCGGCTGATCTC
>NZ_POTY01000538.1 GCF_003236315.1 Micromonospora craterilacus | reverse complement strand
CACCCCACTCCACCCCACCCAGAGGCCCCTACCGCAGCAGACGGTCACGTCCACGCTGGTGCCCACCAATCCACCGAGACCGAGTCGATCAAACCGGCGATCCCCCGGTCGACGGCCGACGGGGCGACCTGGACGACACGGCGCGCAGTCAGCGGCATGAGCGTGCGACCAAGCTGGTCGAAAGTGTGTCGCTGGATTGCTTGAGCGTAGCTACGGTCGTTAGATGCCCGACGCGATCTTTGCCCACCCCCGCCTTGCGCGCATCTACGACGCATTCGACGGCACTCGGAATGACTTGACGGCCTACCTCGGTATCGCCGATGAGCTGGGCGCGAAAAGTGTGCTGGACGTTGGTTGTGGGACCGGATCACTCTCCGTCTTGCTCGCCGAGAGCGGACGGACGGTCGTGGGTGTCGATCCTGCTGAGGCATCGCTTGAGGTGGCAGAACGGAAGGACGTGGCCGCAAGTGTCACGTGGGTGCTCGGCGATGCCGCAAACGTGCCAGCGCTGGATGTCGATCTAGTACGGCAGCCGCCGTTTGGGATCATGGCTGGAGTTCGAGGTTGAGGCGTCGGGTGTAGTGGGCTTGGCGGGCTCGGGCTTGATGGCGGCGGCGCCAGTCTGACCAGCGGAGGCGGTGGGTGA
>NZ_POTY01000537.1 GCF_003236315.1 Micromonospora craterilacus | reverse complement strand
GGCTCCGGCTCGGGGGTGGGCGGCGTCGGCGGCTTGGCCGGCTCGGGTGGCTGGGCGGGCTCCGGCGGCTCCGGGTCGACCGGTGCCGACCGGTAGACACCGGACGCCTTGCCCCCGCTGCCGGCGGCCTGGGCCTCGCCCATGCTCACCCGGCTCATTCCGGGCACCCGGACACTGGCCCGCACCAGCTTCGGTGCCCCGGACTCCCGCTGTCCGGGTACCCCAGCCACGCCCGCCAACCCGGCGGCGCCGCTCGTGCCCGCCGGGGCGGTGCTGCCCGTGCCCGCCGGGGCGGTGGTGCCGCTCGTGCCCGCGAGCCCGGCGGTGCTGCTCGTGCCCGCTGACCCGGTCGTGCCTGCCGGGCCGGTGGTGCCGCTGGTGCCAGCCGGGGGACGGGCCGTGCCCGCCGCGCCGAGCTGAGCCGCGATCGGCGGAGTGCCGCGTTCCGGCCCGGGCCCAGTCGGGATCGCCGATGCCGTGGCCCGGTACGTGGTGCCGGTGGACCCGGCCGCGCCGGGCTGGGGCGTGGCCACCCGGGCGACACCCGCCCATCCTCGGGCCGGGGTCGCCGGCCGCTCGGCAACGATCGGCGCGGACGGCGGCGCGTTGCCGCCGGTGCCGGTGGAGGTCGGCGAAGGGGCAGTGCCGGCGGTGGGATTGGGCTCGGG
>NZ_POTY01000536.1 GCF_003236315.1 Micromonospora craterilacus | reverse complement strand
TCGCCACCGACGTCGGGATCTACGTCATCGGTCTGGTCGCGCTCGGCATCGTCGTGCTCGGACTACTCTCCTACCGCTCAGAAGGAACCCGCCGCACCGTCGCCGTCATCTGGGACCTCGGCACCTTCTGGCCCCGCACCGTCCACCCCTTCGCACCACCCTGCTACGCCGAACGCGCCGTCCCCGAACTCGCCAGACGCATCACCGCACTCACCACCCGCGGCGGCGTCATCATCTCCGGCCACTCCCACGGCTCCGTCCTCGCCACCGCCACCCTCCTCCAACTACCCGAAGAAGTCCTCCCCCGAGTAGCCCTACTCACCCACGGCAGCCCCCTGCACCGCCTCTACGCCCGACTCTGCCCCGCCTTCCTCGGCGACCAAGTCCTCCACGAAGCCGGCAACCGCATCAACTGGCGATGGATCAACCTCTGGCGCAACACCGACCCCATCGGCGGCCCACTCTTCTCCGCACACCGACCCGGCGAACCACCCCGCACCCAAGGCCCCCCCGGCACCGTCGACCGACGACTACGCGACCCCACCGGCATCACCGTCCAACTCGACGACACCGTCCCCCCACCAATCAACCGACACTGGCCCTACCACACCGACCCCACCTACGAAACCGCCGTCCGCGAACTCGCCGGCCGCCTCGACCCGAACGGGTTCCCCCCGAGCCGC
>NZ_POTY01000535.1 GCF_003236315.1 Micromonospora craterilacus | reverse complement strand
CCAGGCGGATGTGCTCCGGTCCCTGGCGAAGGATCGTGGCAACACGCCACTGCCGGCCTACTCGCTGACCGCCTCTTGAACAGACCCGGAACACCGGTCCGGGGCCACGACCCGCCTGACTGGCACGGCACGGCCGCCCAACGGCCACTGACGCGCGCCAACGCACTTGAGGCGGATGCCGACGGTATGACGTGATGCACCTTGTGTGTGGCGGGCAGCCCGGCGCCTGCCCGTCGACGTGGGCACAACCGCGAGGCGGTGAGCAAGCCGATTGCGCCGGCTTCACCATCCGCAAAGCGTCGGCGCGCCCGGTCGGCCAGATCCGGATGCCGCTGGTGGACTTCAACACGGTAGGCGAGTCAGGACGAGCCGCTTCTTACTCGTCGTCATGCGTCGGTCTGGGCGTCGGGTACATCGGCCGGTCGAGGTGGGCCTGACGTCGTGCCAGACGCATCAATACGGCGGCCAGGCCAGCGCCGGTCGATGCCGTTACAGCGATGCTGACGATGAGTGTGACGACGCCGTTGACCTCGGACAGACCGTGAACTGCGGCGGCGGTAGCCTCGGTCTTTCACTTGAGTGCCATTCGATAGCCGGTCTTCGATGAAGAAGATTTGCGTACCTATCGGCGTTTTCTTGGCATGTTGAGGGCCCGGCGCGGGGCCGGGTTCCTCCGTGTTGCTGGCCG
>NZ_POTY01000534.1 GCF_003236315.1 Micromonospora craterilacus | reverse complement strand
CCCTACTCCGTAGGCTCCGCCGGTCGGCGTGACGCGATCGGGCCGCGCGTGGACGGCTCGGCGGGTCGGCGCGAGGCACGGTCCGGCCGTAGCCCCTGGTCGATCCCGCTCGCCGTGGTGCTGGTGCTGGTCGGTGTCTTCGCCACCGGCGCCGGACTGGGGCGTGCGGTCGGCGATCCGCTGGAGTGGGCCGCCGCTGCCGCCGGGGGAGAGCAGCCGTCGGCCGGTGCGCCGGCCGCCCGTACGACCGCCCGGCCGGTGAGCCTCTCCGTCCCGTCGATCGATGTCTCCGCGCCGGTGAAGCCGGTCGGCGAGGCGCCGGACGGCACGATCGGCGTGCCGCCGCTGAGCCGGCACGAGGAGACCGGCTGGTACGACCGGGGGCCTGTTCCCGGCGACCCGGGTCCCGCGGTCATCGTCGGGCACGTGGACACCAAGAACGGTCCGTCGGTCTTCTACGACCTGGGCAAGATGCGGGTGGGCGACAGGATCGAGGTGACCCGGGACGACGGCTCGGTGGTGGTCTTCACGGTGGACTCCGTGGAGCATTTTCCCAAGGATCAGTTGCCGGCCGAGCGCGTCTACGGCCACGAGGGCCCGGCCGGCCTGCGGCTGATCACCTGCGGCGGACAGTGGGTCGGTGGCCGCACCGGCTACGCCGACAACGTGATCGTCTTCGCCACCCACACCACCACCCGCACCCCCTGAC
>NZ_POTY01000533.1 GCF_003236315.1 Micromonospora craterilacus | reverse complement strand
CCTTCAGCGAGCGCGGTCAGGTGCGCCTCGTGCAGGCGGCGCAGGGCGCGGACCCCGTCGACGGCGAGTTGCTTGTCGGCGGCCTGGAGCGCGACCACCGGCATCAGGTCGTCGTCGTACAACTCCAGGGCGGCCCAGGGAGCACCCCGGTCGAATCGGACCCCCCGGACGACCTCCCACGGCAGCTCGTACGAGCCGATGATGTTGCGGACCCGTACGCCGCGCGCGTCCGCATCTACCCGGGGGCGGGTGAAGAGCAGGGCGCCGAGGGCGAAGAGGATGCCCAGCCCGATCATGGCGAACTGGTCGCCGCGCTGGAAGGTGCCGTAGCCGTTGCCGGTGGGACCGGTCAGCGTGGTGGCGATCACGGCGAACAGGACCACCAGGACAGCCGCCGAGACCCAACAGACCAGCCGGATACGTCGAGGCCGGAGTCGGATCGGCTCGGTGCCGATCACATGCTCACGCTCGCTCGTGCCGGCACTCGGCTGCGCTGCGTCCCGCCGCTCACTCATGGCACCAGTTTGCCATCCGGTCCCGGCGGTTTGTCCGGCGCCACACGGACATCGGCGCCGACCGGGCCCGTCCCGCGGACCGGGCCAGCATTGGCGGACGGCGCGACACCACCCGACGGCGCGGCGACACCAGCGGACGGTGCGACACCACCAGACGGCGCGACGCCAGCGGGCGGCGGGGCGACACCGGCGGGCAGGGC
>NZ_POTY01000532.1 GCF_003236315.1 Micromonospora craterilacus | reverse complement strand
GTGCCGGGGCGGGGAACGGCTCGCCGGGGCGTAACTACCTGGTGGTGTTCGGGATGGACGCCGCCGCGGGGCTGCTCGCCGAGACCGATCCCGCCACGTTCCGTTCCGGCCACGACGACCTGCGCGCCCTGCTGCGGCAGGGGCCCGGCCACGGGGTGCACCTGCTCGGCTGGTGGCGCGGGCTGCGCCGACTCGCCGACGACCTCGGCGGTACGCAGAACCGCGACGACGTCGCCTGCCTGGTCGCGTTGAACGTGCCCGGCACTGAACTTGGCCTCCACCTCGGCGTGCACGACCTGGCGTACACGCCCCGGGCCGACCGGGCGCTGCTGGTCGACCGGCACGACCAGCGGGTCCGGTTGATCGTGCCGTTCGCCCGGGACGGGCACGGATCCGACGGGCAGGAGTGAGCGTGTCCACCTTCGAGGAGTACGCCGCGCTGGCCCGCAACCTGGCCGCCCAGCAGCGCGCCGGCGAGCACGGTGCCGCCGCCGAGGCCGAACGCCAGCGTGACCTGGGTGCCGCGGTGGAGTACCTCGACCGGCGGCTGACGGCCCAGGGGCAACGTCTCGACCAGTTCGGTCGCACGATCGGCGCCGCACCGGGCTCCCCGCCGGTGTCGGGCCCGCCGGTAGCGCCCGGAACGCCGGCTGCGTCGGGCTTTTCGCCCACGTCCGGTCCACCGGCCACGTCGGGCAACGGACCGGGGACGGTGGGGACC
>NZ_POTY01000531.1 GCF_003236315.1 Micromonospora craterilacus | reverse complement strand
AGTCGGTGGCCGTACCCCGGGGTGGGTTGCGGGCCCGGTTCCTCACCGCGCCCGGTATGGGGGAGGGCGTGCCCGGTCGGCGGTCGCGGGCCCGGACCGGGCGCGGGCGGACCACCGCCGCGCGGGTGCCCGCCGGGCGTCCCGGCGCGCTGCACCTGCCGGCGACCGTGCGGGCCGCCGCACCGCACCAGGCACACCGGGGGCGCACCACCGGACCGCTGCGGCTGCGCGCGAGCGACGTGCGGGAGGCGGTCCGCGAGGGGCGGGAGGGCAACCTGGTGCTGTTCGTGGTGGACGCCAGCGGCTCGATGGGCGCGCGGCAGCGGATGTCGGCGGTCAAGGACGCCGTGCTCGCGCTGCTCACCGACGCGTACCAGCGCCGGGACAAGGTGGCGGTGATCGCCTTCCGGGGCGCCGGCGCGCAGACCCTGCTCCCGGCCACCTGCTCGGTGCTGGCCGCCTCGACCCGGCTGGCCGAACTGCCGACCGGGGGGCGTACCCCGCTCGCGGAGGGCCTGCTCGCCGCCGCCGAGCTGCTGCGCCTGGAACGACTGCGGGACCCGAAGCGACGTCCCCTCGTCCTGGTCGTGACCGACGGCCGGGCCACCGCCGGCCCCGACCCGCTGCGCCGGGCCGACCGGGCGGCAGCGGTCCTGCGCACCACCGGCGCAGCCTGCATCGTGGTCGACTGCGAGTCCGGCCCCGTCCGCCTCCACCTGGCCCACCGCCTCGCCAC
>NZ_POTY01000530.1 GCF_003236315.1 Micromonospora craterilacus | reverse complement strand
GTCCGGGTGGGAGTGGCGAGAGTGGGGGGTGCGTAGGGAGCCGGCCGGTAAGGTTTCGAAAATATCGAACCATTGCCATGGAAGCGCTCCCATGCAAGAATCGCTGCACGCGGTTCGGGGGAGCCACACCGCGCAGGCAGGTGTCGAGGGCAGCCGGTTTCACCGGACGACCACCCGCCGCCGACCGGTGAACCCGGTCGTGGCACCACCACCAACGCCCGTCCGGGTCGGGCGCTCCCGAAGAATCCCGTTGGCACCGGCGGTCGTCCGCGTAGGACGCCCCTCGGGCCACGTGCCGGGCCGTACGCGGATCCGGTCTCGCCCAAGGAGATCAGTGGCATGAATGTGTGGAGAAGGCTGTCCGGTCGACGCCGGGCTGTCGCGCTGGCCGGCGCGAGCGCGCTGGTCGCGGGCGGTTTGGTGACGATTCCGGTCACCGCGGCGCACGCGGCTACCCAGTGCGACGTTGCGTACACGACCAACGATTGGCCGGGTGGCTTCACCGCCAACATCACCATCAGGAACATCGGCGATCCGCTCAACGGGTGGACCCTCGGCTTCACCTTCCCCGACGCCAACCAGCGCGTCGTGCAGGGCTGGTCGGCCCGGTTCACCCAGTCGGGCCGCAACGTCACCGCGCAGAACGAGTCCTACAACGGCACTCTCGCCACCGGGGCGAGCACGAGCCTCGGGTTCAACGGCAGTTGGAGCGGCAGCAACCCGCGGCCCACCTCGTTCACCATCAACGGGGTGACCTGCAACGGCGGCACGCC
>NZ_POTY01000052.1 GCF_003236315.1 Micromonospora craterilacus | reverse complement strand
GGTCGGGGTGCAGCAGGAACTCGTCGGTGCAGACGATCCCGGTGCGGTACGCCTCGGCGAGCGCGGCCTCCGGGGTGTCCAACCCCTCCGGGCGCCAACTGTGGTCGTAAAGCAGGAACAGCGGCGCACCCGCAACGGCGACACCGGCGACGTCGCCGCCGACCACTACCACCGCTATGCCGAAGACCTCGATCTGATGCGCGACCTGGGGCTGCGCAGCTACCGGTTCTCCATCTCCTGGCCGCGCATCCAGCCCGACGGCACCGGCGCCGCCAACCAACGCGGCCTCGACTTCTACCGTCGCCTGGTCGACGGCCTGCACGAGCGCGGCATCGCCCCGATGGCCACCCTGTTCCACTGGGACCTGCCGCAGACCCTGCAGGACGCCGGTGGTTGGGAGTCCCGCGACGTCGCCAACCGCTTCGCAGACTACGCCGACATCGTCTTCGCCGCCCTCGGCGACCGGGTGCCGGTCTGGCTGACCATCAACGAACCCAAGACCGTGGTGCAGAACGGCTACCTCACCGGCCACCACGCCCCCGGGCGGCAGGACCCGGACGCCGCCTACCTCGTCGCCCACCACCTGCAACTCGCCCACGGCCTCGCCGTGCAGGCGCTGCGCGCGAGCGGCGGCACCGGTCGCATCGGCCCGGCCTTCAACCTGCACCCGTGCTACCCCGCCGACGACTCCACCGAGGCCGCCGAGGCCACCCGACTGTACGACGGCTACGAGAACCGCCTCTACCTCGACTCGGCACTCAAGGGCAGCTACCCCGACGACGTGCTGGCCGACCTCGGGCCGAACAGCCGGATGGTCCGCGGCATCCGCGACGGCGACCTCAAAATCATCTCCGCCCCCGTCGACCTGCTGGCCGTGCAGTACTACACCCCGATCTACGTCACCGCCTCCGGCGGCACCGTCCGCCGCTGGCCCACCTCCGAGGCCAGCTGGCAGCAGATCTACCCGGACGGGATGTACGACATCCTGACCCGCATCACCCGCGACTACGGACCGATCCCACTCACCGTCACCGAGAACGGCCTGCCCACCCCCGACGTGCTCGCCGCCGACGGCACGGTCGAGGACACCGGGCGGGTCACCTTCCTGCGCGACCACCTCGCCGCCGCCCACCGTGCCATCGCCGACGGGGTGCCGCTGGAGAGCTTCCACGTCTGGTCCCTGCTCGACAACTTCGAGTGGGCCGAAGGCTACGACCAGCGCTGGGGTCTGATCTACATCGACTACCCCACCCAGCGACGGGTGCTCAAGCGCAGCGCCCACTGGTACCGCCAGGTCATCGCCGACAACACCGTCTGAGGTGCAAGGAAGGGCCCCTTTTAACGCCTGGCGTAGAGGAAGGGGCCCCTTTTAACACCCGGCGAGCGCGGCCCGGCTGGTCGCCCCACACCGCACCCCGCTCGCCGGCGGACCATCTGGCCGCCGGCGAGCGGGCCGCCACCACAGCCGGTCGTCACCCGCCGTCGGGGGAAGACCGGTCGTCAACTGCCGTCGGGGGAAGACCGGCAGGCGATGGTCCCGACACCGACCAGGGCATTCCCGACGCGGACGCCCTGTCCTCTAGATTCGTCCGCATGGTCGATCGCACCCCGTTGGGCCGGCCGTTCTGGACCTTCTGGAGCGCGGCGGCACTGGCCAACCTCGGCGACGGCATCCGGGTAGCCGCGTTCCCGCTGCTGGCCGCCGCGCTCACCGACGATCCGCTCGCCGTGGCCGCCGTCGCCGCCGCCCAGTTCCTGCCCTGGCTCGTCTCCGGCCTGCTCGCCGGGGTCCTCGCCGACCGCCGCGGCGCCCGCACGCTGCTCGCCGCCGCCGACGCCGGGCGGGTCGTCGTGCTGGCCACCCTCGCCACCGCGGTTGCCCTGGGCTGGGCCACCATCGCCCTAGTCGTCACGGCCGCGTTCCTGCTCGGCGTCGGCGAGACCATCCGCGACACCGCCGCCCAGACCGCCGTACCCCGGCTCGTCCCCGACGCCCAACTGGAGAAGGCCAACGGACGGCTGGTCGCCGGTGAGATCGTCGGCAACGAGTTCGTCGGCCCGCCCGTGGGCGCCCTGCTGTTCGTCGTCGGCGCCGCCATCCCGTTCGCCGTCAACGGCGCCACCCTCGCCCTGGCCGTGATGCTCGTACTCTCGCTGCCGCTGAGCCTGGCCCACCGAGCCACCCGGCAGGCCACCGACGCGCCCGGCCCGACCGGCGGCGACGGGCTCCTGGCCGGCCTGCGCTGGCTCGCCCGCCAGCCCATGCTGCGTACGCTGGTGCTGGTCGGCGCCGCGGTCGCCGCTGCCGACAGCGCCTGGTTCACGATCTTCGTGCTCTACGCCCGCGACGCCCTCGGCCTCGGCGCCCTCGGCTTCGGCCTGCTCCTGGCCACCGGCGCGGTCGGCGGCCTGATCGGCTCGTTCACCGCCGACCGGCTGATCGCCCGGTTCCGTCACCGACCGGTGCTCACCTGGTCGATGGCGGCCACCGCAGGGGTACCGATCCTGCTGGCCGTGACGCCCAACCGCGCCGCCGCCGTGGCCGTGGTGGTCTCCACCAGCGCGGCGTTCGCGGTCCTCAACGTCGCCGCGCTGTCCGTACGCCAACGACTCGTGCCCGGCGGCCTGCTCGGCCGGGTGGTCGCCGCCGCCCGGCTGGTCACCTACAGCTGCACCGCGTTGGGCGCGCTGACCGGTGGCGTGCTGGCCGCCCGGGCCGGCATCGAGGCACCGTTCGTGTTCAGCGCCGTCGTCGCGGTCGCCGCCACCGCCGCCTGGTGGCTCGCCTCCCGCCCCACCGCGCCGGGTGCCCTCGGCCTCCACTAGAGCCTGTGTCACGGTCCTCGGTCGAGCCGAGGCGGAGGCCAGGCGACGACCGGGCAGGGACTTCGACACCGGCATCAGCACCTCCGACCCGGCTCGCCACCCGCGCGGCAGGCCGGTGCCCGGCGTCGTTCAGGTGGCCGGTCACCTGCACGGTCGCCGCCGTCGCGGCGTGGACGCGCTAACGGTCGGCGTACTGCTCGGCGTAGTTGCCGGTGGGCTCGATCGGCGTGATGACGTCGATCAGCACGCCGTTGGGGTCGGCCACGATGAAGTGTCGCTGCCCGAAGTCCTCGCTGCGTAGCTCAAGCTCGGCTCGCAGCCCGCCGTCAACGACGAGGCGGTGCCACTGGGCGTCCACGTCGGACACCTCGAAGTTGAGCAGCAGTCCGCCAACCGGCCGCCGGAAGCCGTCCGGGATCGTCGGATGGGTGTGGTCCAGGAGGGCGAGTTCGTACGGCGGTGGGCCCGGGCGACGCAGGCTCACGTACCAGTCCGCCTCGAACGTGGTCTCGAAGCCGAACCACTCAGCGTAGAACGCGTGCGACTCCTTCAGCCGCGACGTGCAGATCACCGGGTAGAAGCTGGTCAGTTGCACGATGACTCCATTCGCATACCAGCGGTATGTGAATGGACACTATTGGCGTACCATCGGTATGTCAACGGTGATGCAGGCGGGGGCGACGGCGGATGCGGCGGGCGGAGCAGCGGGAGCAGACCCGGCAGGCGCTGGTGCGCGAGAGCCGGCAGTTGTTCGCGACGCTGGGGTACGGCGCGGTCGGCCTCTCGCAGATCGTCGCCGCCGCCGGCGTGACCAAGGGAGCGCTGTACCACCACTTCGACAGCAAGGCCGACGTCTTCCGGGCGGTGCTGGAGCAGGTGCAGCAGGAGGTGGCCGAGCAGGTCGTCGCCGCCGCCGAGGCACACGACGACTCATGGGCGCGACTCTCGGCGGGGTGCCGGGCGTTCCTCACCGCGAGCACCGCACCGGAGGTCCAGCAGATCATGCTGATCGACGGGCCGGCCGTGCTGGGCTGGGCCGAATGGCGCGCCTTGGACGAGGCGGCTTCCGCACATCACCTCGCCAAGGCGCTCGCCGACCTGGTCGCGGACGGGGCGATCCCGCCGCAGCCGGTCGAGCCGCTGGCCCATCTGCTCTCGGGCGCGATGAACGAGGCGGCGCTGTGGCTCGCCACGACGACCAGCTCAACCGCGCTGGAGCAGACCTGGGCCGCGCTCGCCCGCCTGTTGGACGGCCTTCGCGCCCGCTGACCACCGGCGGTCAGCGGGCGGCGGCCTTCGTCGGCGGTCGCAGCAAGGACTTGGGCCCGATCGGGGCGGGTGGCGTGCCGAGGCGACGCCGGGCACCGGCCCCGTCAACCTCGACGGGCCGTGACCAATCAGCGGGGTAGGGCCTGCTGCAGCTCGGCCCGCAGCGCCGGGGTCAGCATCTCCCCTGCCTGCTTGGCCAGCCGGGCCATCTCGTAGCCCACCACGCCGATGTCCGCGTCCGCCGCAGCGAGCGTGGCCAGGATCGAACCGTCGCGGATCTGCATCACCAGGAAGTAGCCGCGCCCCATCTCGACCACGGTCTGCTTGACCACGTCACCGTCGAACATCTGCGCGGCGCCCGCGGTGATGCTCATCAGACCGGAGGTCACCGCGGCGAGCTTGTCGGCGTGGTCCCGGGGCAGGTGGTCGGAGATCGCGACCAGCAGCCCGTCGGTGGAGACCACCACCGCGTGCGCCACTCCCGGCACCCGCTCCGCGAACCCGCTGACCAGCCAGCTCAGGTCCCGGGCCTCCTGAGACAACGTCGTCACTTGTGTCCCCCTTCGCTCCATACTCCCGGCGGTGGCACGGGTATCTCGGTCGTCTCCTCAGCCTCGGCCCGCCGAACGCCGCTGTACAGCCTCGACAACATGCCGCCGACCGCGTCCGGGTCCGGGTCGTGTCGGGCCGGCTGCTGCTCGGGACGGGCCGGCTGGGTCACGGCGCTCAGCTGCGCCATCGGGACCCGTACCGGCAGACCCCGGTCGTTCGTTCCGGCGGTCACCGGCACCGCCGGCGGCACCGGCATCCCGGCACCCGTCGCCGGCACGGCCGACGACGGTCCCTCCCGGGACCACCAGCCGCCACCGGTCGCCGGCATCGCCGCCGACGCGAGCACGTCCTCCGCGCGGACCGGCACCGCGTGGGCCTGGCGGGGCACCGTGATCGGCCGCCGGCCAGCCACCGGCAGGTCCGCCGGACCCGGGTTCCTCGGCGCACCCAGCCGAGGTGCCGCGGCCGGCAGCACCCGCGGCGACGGCGGCGGGTCCAGGCTCGGCGGCGGTGCCGCGGCCAGCAGCGCGCCGGGCAGCTTGACCCGGGCCACCAGGCCGCCGGCGCCACCGTGCAGCCGGACCTCGATGCGGTGCCGGGCGGCCAGATGGCTGACCACGAACAGACCCATCCGCTCGACCGTCGCCACATCCGCGGCCGGCGGTTGGGCCAGCACGGCGTTCGCCTCGGCCAACGCCGCCGGACTCATGCCCAGGCCCTGGTCGGCGATCTCGATCACCGCACCGACGCCCTCGGCGCGGGCCATCACCTGCACGACGGTGTCCGGCCGCGAGAACGCGGTGGCGTTCTCCAGCAGCTCGGCGAGCAGGTGCACCAGTTCGCCCACGGCGTGCCCGACGACATGCAGGTCGGCGACCGCCTCGTGCCGCACCCGCTGGTACTGCTCGATCTCGGCGCTGGCCGCCAGCAGCGCGGCGCTCAACCCGACCGGACGGTTCCACCGGCGGGTCGACTCGGTGCCGGCCAGCACCAGCAGGCTCTCGTCGTTACGGCGCATACGCGCGGCGAGGTGGTCCAGCTTGAACAGGTTCTCCAGCTGGTCGGGGTCGCCCTCCTCCCGCTCCAGGTCGTCGAGCAGCTCCAACTGCCGCTCCACCAGCACCTGACTGCGTCGGGCGAGGTTGACGAACATCGCGTTCACGTTGCGTCGCATGTTCGCCTGGTCGACCGCCACACCGACCGCGCTGCGGTGCACCGCGACGAACGCCTCGGCCAGCTCACCGATCTCGTCCAGGGACCGCACCACCGCCGGTGCGACCTCCATCTGGGGTACGCCGCCGGAGACCGACCGCAGCCTGGCCAGCGCCTCGGGCAGCTCGATCTGCGCGATCCGCAACGCCTGCGACCGCAGCAGCCGGATCGACCGGGCCAGCGACCGACCGATCAGCACCGAGATCAGCACCGCCACCAGCAGCACCGAGATGATCACACCGACCACCAGCAGCGTCTCGCGCAGCTGGGTGCTGCTGGCCTTGTCGGCCTGACGCGCCGAGGTGTCCAGCACCTCGGACTCGAACTGCCGCAGCAGTTCGTGCCGTTCCTCGCTGGCGTCCCACCACTGTGTCGCGGACGGCACCGTCGGCCGGCTCGCCGTCAGCGCCCGCTCCTCCATCCGGGCGGCGGTGACGAAGGCCGGGTCCTGGCTCATCTGGTCGTAGCGGGCCACCTGCGCACTGCTCGCGGCGATCCGGAACGAGCCCAGCGCGGTGAGCTGCCGCGCCCGCAGGTCGGTCAGCTGCCCGGCGTCCTGGCGGTCGAAACGGCCGGCCCGGGCCACCGCGTACAACTCCGCCCGTACCCGGGACGACAACTCCTTGGCCCGGGCGAACTGCACGTACCGCAGCACCGCGTCGGACAACTCCGGCCGCTCCGCACCGGGTGACGGCAGCGCCAGCAGGGTCAGCAGCGCGTCGACCGCCCGGTGGTAGTTGCCGAGGATGGTGTCGTCGCTCAGCACCACGGTGGCCATGACGTTGCGGATGTACCCGATCTGCTGGTACGCCTGCGCGGCCACCACGTACGTGTTGCGCCACGAGGCGTCGGCGTCGGACAGCGGCCCGGCCGCCTGACGCAGGGTCTCCGCCGCCTGGTCCGCGGCGTCCCGGTACGGCTGCAGGCCGGCCAGCACCTTTTCGCTCTCGTCGTCGCTCTTCGCGGCGCGCAGCGTGGCCAGTTCACCGGCCGTACGGTCGCGCTCCTGCTGCAACCGGTGGACCAGCTGGGTGATCTCCCGCCCGATGCCGACCTGGGCGGCGAAGTTGCCCAGCGTGCTGGCCCGACTGACCAGGCTCTGGGTCTGCACCCCGGCCAGGACCAGGAAGGCGACCGACGGGATGACCAGCACCGTGGCCAGCTTGGTGCGCATCCGCCAGTCCTGTAGGCGCAGGGGGGAGCGACGCCGGTGTGGCACCACCCGGACGTCGAACCGACGCCGGCGGTGCTGCGACACCCCGCGCGCCTGGTCCGCTCCTACACCCACAGGTTCCTCCTCCGCACGCGTCCGCCGCGACCCGGGGAGCGCGGTCCATCCAACCAGGCCGTGGAGCAGTGTCAACGCCCTGCCCTTACGAAGGGTTCAGGAAGGGACTGCTGGTCGCCACCCTATGCCGTGGTCGGCGAGGCTTGATCATCCGTCCGGCCGATGTCGGCCAGCGCTCGGGCGTCGGCGATACGGCCCGTGACCACCAGCGCCGCCCCGGTCGCCCCGATCTCGGGACTGCGTTGGAACGCCACCCGCCGCGGGGCCAACACCTCGGCGAACGCCCCGCGCCACCACGGTGACGCCGCCATCGCACCGCCGCCGAGGATCACCTCCACCGGCTGCCCGACCGTGGACTCCAGCACCGCCAGATCGTCGGCGACCAGCTCGCACACCCCGTGCATCAGCCCGGCCAGCATCTCCACCGCGGTGCTGGCGAAACCCAGCCCGCGCAGCTCGCCGGAGCCGGCGCGGTGGCTGCCCGGCGGCCGGTCACCGCCGAAGCGGACGTTCGCCGGCCGGGTGGCGTCGGGCGGGATCTGGGCCAGGGCCGCGTCCAGGGCCGCTCCGTCGGGCAGCCGCAGCTCCCGTTTCGCCCAGGCGAACAGGTTCCCGCCGGAGGAGTACGCCGCCCCGGTGACCACGTGGTCGTGGTCGACGCGGTAGCGCCACAGCCGCTGCGGCAGCGGCGTCAGCCCGGCGGGGGCGGGCATCCGTTGCAGCAGTCGCACCGCCGACGAGGTGCCGACGGTCACCGCCGCCCGGGTGTGGTCGACGCAGCCGGAGCCGACGTTGGAGGCGGCGCCGTCGCCGACCGGAGCCGCCCACCCCGCCCGGGCCAGGGCGGGCCACCGCCGGGCGTGTTCGACGCGCAGCCGGCCCTGCCAGTCCCGCGATGCCAGCTCGGGCAGCTCCTCGACCCGGGCACCGGCCAGCGCGCGGGCCTCCGCGTCCCAGTCGAGAGTGTGCAGATCCAGCAGCCCGGTGCCGGACGCCTGAGAGACCGACATCGGCGCCTCGACGAGCAGCCGCCCCAGCACGAACTCGACCAGCCCGACGAAACGGGCCACCCGGGTGCCGGTGTGGGCGCGCAGCCAGGGCAGCCGCATCGACCAGTAGCAGCGGTGCCACCAGGTGCCGGTGCGCTGGTGGAAGGCGTCCGGGTCGGCCGGGCCAGCCTGCGTCGCGGGCGGCTCGGGCCGGGTGTCCAGCCAGGTGAGCACCGGTCCGAGCGGTTCGCCGTCCACGCCGAGCGGCACCACCGAGTGCCACTGCGCGCTGACCGCCACCA
Source organism: Micromonospora craterilacus (assembly GCF_003236315.1). Lineage (GTDB taxonomy): Bacteria > Actinomycetota > Actinomycetes > Mycobacteriales > Micromonosporaceae > Micromonospora > Micromonospora craterilacus. The sequence continues at coordinate 22,738 of NZ_POTY01000052.1, read as the reverse complement.
GCTCCACCTCGCGCAGCCGGCCCTGCTCGTTCAGCTCGTCCAGACACTCGGCGAGGCAGGCCAGGTAGCCGACGGCGTCGAGCGTGCCCGTGCCGTCGTCGCCGACGGTCAGCACCACCCCGCGCCGCGCCAGCGCGCCCGGCAGTGGCCGGGCCTCGCCGTCCAGCACGAGCCCGCGCACCGAGGAGGTGCCCAGGTCCAGCGCGAGAATGCTCATCGCGGGTCAACATATCGGCTGTCCCCGGCACCGGGACGCCGCCGCGCACGCGGGTACGCCGATCGGCTTCCGCGTCGCTCACCCGCCGCGTAGGGTGGTCGCATGCACGCGCGACTGTCCTGCTGGTGGCCCGCCGACCCGGCGGCCATCCCCCGCGCGTAGCTTTCCCACGCGGCCGCCCGACGAGGCGGCCGCCGGTCACTTCCCGGCCCGTGGGCCGCCCCCGACGGCGGCACCCCGGCACCGAGGAGACCGATGACACCGCTGACCGACCTGCTCGCCGCGCTCGCCGCCGGCGCCGACCCCGGCCCGTTCGCGCTGGTACGCCGCGACGGCGCCGACCATCTCGACCTGTTCACCGGCCCGGTGGGCAGCGTCGAGCGGCTCGCCGACCTCCCGCTGCCCGCCGGGCGGCCCGGCCCCGCGACGCTGGCCGTGGTGCCGTACCGGCAGGTCACCGAGCGCGGCTTCGCCTGTGTCGACGACGGCGTGCCGCTGGAGTGCCTGCGCATCGACCGCCACCTCCGGCTGCCGCTGGCCGCGGCCATCGACGCCCTGCCCGAGGGCCCGGTCCGCACCACCGACGCGGCCTTCGACATCACCGACGACGAGTACGCCGCCGTCGTCGCCCGGGTGCTCACCGAGGAGATCGGCCACGGCGAGGGCGCCAACTTCGTCATCCACCGCACCATGCACGCCCGGGTGCAGGGCCCACCGCTGACCGCCGCGCTGGCCGCACTGCGGTCACTGCTGCTGCGCGAGCGCGGGGCGTACTGGACGTTCGTGGTGCACACCGGGGCGCGCACCCTGGTCGGCGCCAGCCCTGAGCGGCACGTCAGCGTCGACGACGGCCTGGTGATGATGAACCCGATCAGCGGCACCTTCCGGCACACCGGGGCGACCGCGGACCGGGCCGCGCTGCTGCGTTTCCTCGCCGACAGCAAGGAGATCGAGGAGCTGTACATGGTCCTCGACGAGGAGCTGAAGATGATGGCCACGGTGGCCGAGCAGGGCGGGCAGGTGGTCGGGCCGTACCTGAAGGAGATGTCCCACCTGGCGCACACCGAGTACCTGCTCGCCGGGCGCGGTTCGAAGGACGTCCGCGACGTGCTGCGGGAGACGATGTTCGCGCCGACGGTGACCGGCAGCCCGATGGAGAACGCCTGCCGCGTGATCGCCCGGCACGAACGCACCGGCCGCCGCTACTACGCCGGGGTGCTGGCCCTGCTCGGTCACGACCAGACCGGCCGGCAGACGCTCGACGCGCCGATCCTCATCCGTACCGCCGAGATCACGCCGACCGGCGAACTGCGGGTGCCGGTCGGGGCGACCCTGGTGCGCCACTCCACGCCCGCCGCCGAGGTGGCCGAGACCCACGCGAAGGCCGCCGGGGTGCTGGCCGCCCTCGGCCTGGGGCCGCAGGCGCCGGACGCCGGCCCCCGGCCGGCGCACCGCCTCGCCGACGACCCGCAGGTCCGGGCCGCGCTGGCCGCCCGCAACGCCCCGCTGGCCCGGTTCTGGCTGGACCAGCGCCCGCCGGGGACGCTCGCGCTGCCCGGCCTGGCCGGCCGCCGGGCCCTGATCGTGGACGGCGAGGACACCTTCACCGGCATGCTGGCCCATCAGCTGGGCGCGCTGGGGTTGGCGGTGACCGTCCGGCCGTGGCACGCTGCCGGGCCGGTGTCCGGGTACGACCTGGTGGTGGTCGGGCCGGGGCCGGGTGACCCGAACAGCGACATCCCGAAGATGACCACCCTGCGTACCCTGCTCACCGGGTTGTTGGAGGGCGGGCAGCCGACGCTCGCCGTCTGCCTCGGCCATCAGCTCCTCGCCGGCCTGCTCGGGCTGCCCGTGCACCGCCGTGACGCGCCATACCAGGGGACGCAACGGACGGTCACGCTGTTCGGCGAGCCGCGACGGGTGGGCTTCTACTCCACCTTCACCGCCCGCGCCGCCGCCGACCGCCAGGACAGCCCGTACGGCCCGGTCGAACTCGCCCGCGACGTGGCCGACGGCGCGGTGCACGCGCTGCGCGGCCGCGGTTTCGCCGGGGTGCAGTTCCACCCTGAGTCGGTGCTCAGCCCGGACGGCGTGCCGGTCCTGGCCGACCTGCTGCGGGAGCTGCTGCCGGCACCGGCCGGGGAGTTGTCCACCACCGCGCAGGCATAGTCGGGCCGATCCGGGGTAGCGCTGTGGACGGCCGGCGGTCCGGGCGGGTATGAGAGCCCCCGCCCGGGCCGCCGGTCCCGGTAAGGAAGGGCCCTTCTTAACAACAGGGCGGGCGTAACGACAGGGCGGGCAGCCCGCGAAGCGGCGTCGCCATTGCTCAGCCGGACAGGCCCTGCTTGAGCGCGCCGCCGATCTGCACCGCGCGCTTGGCCGTCAGCGCGGTCGCCGACAGGGCGACGTGGTCCGGGGCGGTGTCGCCGTTGTTGCTCGTGTGCGACGCGCCGTACGGGTTGCCGGCGACGAACTGGCTCGGGTCGGTGTAGCCGGGGGTGACCACGATCCCGCCCCAGTGGTAGAAGACGTGGAACAACGACAGCAGCGTCGACTCCTGCCCGCCGTGCTGGGTCGCGGTGGAGGTGAAGGCCGAGTACACCTTGTTGGCCAACGCCCCCTGCGCCCACAGCGGGCCGGTGGTGTCGATGAACTGCTTGAGCTGGGCGGCGACCAACCCGTACCGGGTCGGCGAGCCGAAGATCACCACGTCGGCCCAGCTCAGGTCGTCCGGCTGCGCCTCGTCGATGTCCTGGGTCTCCAGCCGGTGCGCCTCCCAACCCGAGTTGGACCGGATCGCCTCGTCCGGTGCCAGCTCCCGCACCTTGCGCAACCGGACGTCCGCGCCCGCTTCACCGGCGGCCTCGCAGGCCGCCTGGGCCATCTGGTAAGTGATGCCGGTCGCGCTGTAGTAGATCACCGCCACCTTGACCTGTGCCGCCATCGCATGTCCTTCCTGATTCGGGCCAGCTTCGGCGACTACCCGGTGCCCACACCGGCAAACGGCCGGTCTGTCCACCGATCGACGGACAGCCCGGTTCCGTCCACCGGTCGTCCCGCACCCCACCGGTGCCGGCCGACGATCGAGCCATGACCGACACCCCCGCCGTCCGCGTACGCGGACTACGCAAGACGTACGGCGACACCGTCGCCGTCGCCGGCGTCGACCTGGACGTTGCCGCCGGTGAGGTGGTGGCCCTGCTCGGCCCCAACGGCGCCGGCAAGACCAGCACCATCGAGATCCTGGAGGGCCACCGCGACCGCGACGCCGGTGAGGTGAGCGTGCTCGGTCGCGACCCGGCCCGCGCCGGCCTGGACTGGCGGGCCCGGATCGGCATCGTCACCCAGGACGGCGCCGACCTGACGGAGCTGACCGTCCGGGAGGCCGTCGGCCACTTCGCGCACTACTACCCGAACGCCCGCGATCCGCGGGAGGTCGTCGAGCTGGTCGGCCTCACCGGCAAGGCCACGGCCCGGATCCGTACCCTCTCCGGCGGCCAACGCCGCCGCCTGGACGTGGCCATCGGCGTGGTGGGCCGCCCCCGGCTGCTCTTCCTCGACGAGCCGACGACCGGTTTCGACCCGCAGGCCCGCCGGCAGTTCTGGGCCCTGATCCGGCAGCTGGCCGGTGACGAGGGCTGCACCATCCTGCTCTCCACCCACTACCTCGAGGAGGCCGAGGCGCTGGCCGACCGGGTGGCGGTGATCGTCGGCGGCCAGATCGTCGCCGACGGCACCCCGGCCACCCTGGGCGGGCGGGCCACCGCCCGCACCGTGGTGCGCTGGGCCGACGGCCGGCAGGAGACCGACGACCCGGCCGCCCTCGTCGCGACGCTGACCCGCCGCTACGGCGGCGCCGTACCGGGGCTGACCGTCAGCCGACCGAGCCTCGAGGACGTGTACCTGGACCTGATCGGAGCAGCGTCGTGACCGCCACCGCCGACCGCACCGCACCCCGCCGCCCGTCCGCCGCCCGGCTCGGGCTGCACCGCGCGACCGTCGAGCTGAAGACCTTCTTCCGGGAGCGCGACGCGGTGGTGTTCACCTTCGCCATGCCGGCGGTGATCCTCACCCTGCTCGGGTCGATCTTCGACGGGGTGTACCCGGGCAGCGACGTGACCTCCGCCCAGTACCTCGCGCCGAGCATGATCGCCGCCGGGGTGGCCTCGGCGACCTTCATCAACCTCGGCACCGGCATCGCCACCGACCGCGACGACGGCACCCTGCGCCGGCTGCGCGGGGCGCCCATGCCGCCGTCGGCGTACTTCATCGGCAAGATACTGATGGCGCTGGTGGTCACCGTCGGCGAAACGGTCCTGCTGCTCGGCGTCGCGGTCGTCGGGTTCGACCTGTCGCTGCCCACCGATCCCACCCGCTGGCTCACCTTCGGCTGGGTGTTCCTGCTCGGTGCCACCGCCTGCGCGCTGGTCGGCATCGCCGCCAGCAGCCTGGCCCGCTCGGCCCGCAGCGCCGGTGCCGTGATGAACCTGCCCTACCTGGTGCTGGCCTTCATCTCCGGGGTCTTCTACACCCCGGTCGGGCAACTGCCCGAACCCCTGGTCACCGCCGGCTCGCTGTTCCCGCTCAAGTGGATGGCGCAGGGCTTCCGCTCGGTGTTCCTGCCCGACAGCATCCTCCCGCAGGAGGTCGTACCCTCCTGGGAGCACGGCCGGATCGCGCTCGTGCTCGCCGCCTGGTGCATCGGAGGGATGGCGCTGTGTCTGACCACCTTCCGCTGGCAGGGCCGGCGCGGCCGGTGAGCGGGCCGGTGACGGCGTCGGCCGGCGGCGGAACCAGCCGCCCGGCCGCCGCCGGCCCGGCTTCGGCCCCGGCCATCGACGGGTGGACCACGCGTTTCCGGCTCTGGGACAGCTACTTCGCGCTGGCCAGCGTCGGCGTCGGCGCGGCGGTGGCCGCCGAGGCGTGGCGTCCGCTGGCCAACCGGATCGGCTGCGTCGCGCTCTTCGTCGCCCTGGCCGGCTGGTACGTCGGCTTCGGCCGACGGCTGATGCGCGAGTCCATCGAGGACTGGAGGGGCTACCTCTACCTGGCCGGCGTCGCCCTGCTCTACGTGCCGGCGGTGCTGCTCACCGGCTCGGCGTCGTTCCTGTTGTTCGTGCTCAGCCCGCAGGTGTTCATGGTGCTGCCGGCGGCACCGGCGATCGGCGCGGTGGTGCTGCTCCACTCGGTGCACATCATCGTCCTGGCGTTCCGCCTGCCGGACCTGGGCGACATCGTCGCGCCGCTGCTGATCGCGCTGATGATCGTGTTCCTGGTCTGCGTGCTGGGCGTCTGGTCGCAGCGCACGGTCACCGAGAGCATTCGCCGCGCCGAGCTGATCGCCCAGTTGGAGCGGACCCGAGCGGACCTGGCCGAGCTGTCGCACCGGGCGGGGATCGCCGCGGAGCGCCAGCGGTTGGCCGCCGACATCCACGACACCGTGGCGCAGGGCCTGTCCAGCGTGGTGATGCTGATCCAGGCCGCCGAGGCCGACCTCGACCGCGTTCCCGAACAGGCCCGCCGACACCTCGACCTGGCCCGGCAGACCGCCCGGGAGAACCTGGTCGACGTGCGTACGCTGGTCGCCGCCCTCACCCCCGGCGAACTCACCGGATCCCCGTTGGAGCAGGCGCTGCACCGGCTCGCCGAGCGGTTCAGCCGAGAGACCGGCGTGCCGGTCAGCTGTACCTCGGGCCCGGCTGCCGGCCGGACGCTGAGCACGGCGACGGAGGTGGTGCTGCTGCGCGCGGCGCAGGAGGCGCTGACCAACGTCCGCCGACACGCCGAAGCGGGTGCCGTCGCCGTGCTGCTGCATTCCGACGACGACCGCGTGACGCTGGAGGTGGCCGACGACGGTGTCGGGTTCGACCCCGGCGCCGGCACCGACGGCTACGGCCTGACCGGGATCCGGGCCCGGGTCGAGCAGGTGCACGGCACGGTGGTCGTACGCTCGACACCCGGCGAGGGGACCACGATCCGGGTGGAGGTGCCGTACCGATGATCAGTGTGTTGTTGGTGGACGACCACCCGGTGGTCCGCGCCGGCGTGGCCGGCATGCTGGCCGGCGCCGACGACATCGACATCGTCGGCGAGGCCGGCGACGCGGCCGAGGCGGTGACGGCCGTCCGGGCCCGGCGTCCCGACGTCGTCCTGATGGACCTGCGGCTGCCCGGCGGCGACGGGGTCAACGCCACCGCACGGATCCTGGCCGAGTCCCCGGCCACCCGGGTGGTGGTGCTCACCACCTACGAGACCGACGCCGACATCCTCCGCGCCGTCGAGGCCGGCGCTGCCGGCTACCTGCTCAAGGACGTCTCGCGGACCGACCTGATCAACGCCGTACGCACCGCCGCCCGTGGCGGCACGGTGCTCGCGCCGTCGGTGGCCACCCGGCTGCTGCAACAGGTCCGCCGGCCGGGTGGCCGGGAGACGCTGTCCCCCCGGGAGGTCGAGGTGCTCCGGCTGGTCGGCCAGGGGCTGTCGAACGCCGAGATCGGTCGACAGCTGCACATCAGCGAGGCGACGGTGAAGACCCACCTGCTGCGTACCTTCAACAAGCTCGACGTGTCGGACCGCACGGCCGCGGTCACCACCGCGATGGCCGCCGGCCTGCTGTAACCCGGCGCAGCCGAGCAGCTCAGCGGGCCTGCGGCGGCGGGCGGCCCGATGGCTCACGCCCGGCACGCGGCTGGCATGCTCGCGGCTATGGAGATCAGGATCGCGACCGTCGAGGACTGGCCCGGCATCTGGCCCTTCCTGCGCGAGATCGTCTCGACCGGGGACACCTACACCTGGCCCCGCGATGTCGACGAGGCACGGGCCCGGGACATGTGGCTGGTGGCACCGCCCGGCCGCACGGTGGTCGCCGTCGACACCGACGGGACCGTGCTCGGCTCGGCGAAACTGACCCCCAACCAGCTCGGCCCCGGCGACCACGTCGCCAACGCCAGCTTCATGGTCGCCCCGTGGGCGGCCGGACGCGGGATCGGCCGGGCCCTCGGCGGGTACGTGCTGGATCTGGCCCGCGCCGACGGCTACCGGGCGATGCAGTTCAACGCGGTGGTGGCGGCCAACATCCGCGCGGTGGCGCTGTGGCGGTCGCTCGGCTTCGAGGTGGTCGGCCGGATCCCGGACGGCTTCCGCCACCCCACCGAGGGTTACGTCGACCTGCTCGTCATGTACCAGCGGCTCTGACCGGCCCGCCCGGACGGCCGGCCCGCGCCGCTCGATACCCTGTGCCGGTGATGCTGCCCCTGCCCACCGGCGAGTTCCAGGCTTACCTCTTCGACTGCGACGGCACCATCGTCGACTCGATGCCCCAGCACTACACGGCCTGGCGGCAGACCCTCGACGAGTGGGGCTGTGCCTTTCCCGAGGAGCTGTTCTACGCCTGGGCCGGGCGGCCGACGGCCGACATCGTCGCCGAGCTCAACGAGCAGCAGGGCCTGAACATGCCGGTGGAGACGGTCGTCGCCGATCGGGAGGCCCGCTTCCAGCAGTTGCTGCCCAGCGCGACCGGCATCCCCGGGGTGCTGCACCACATCGACGACGCGCACGGACGGATCCCGTTCGCCGTGGTCTCCGGCAGCACCCGGGACGCCGTCACCGCCTCCCTCGACGCGCTCGGCATCCTGGACCGGTTCGACGTGCTGGTCTGCGCCGGGGACTACGCCCGCCCCAAGCCCGACCCGGAGCCGTTCCTGCGCGCCGCCGAACTGCTCGGCGTACCGCCGGGCTCCTGCCTGGTCTTCGAGGACGCGGACCTGGGCATCGAGGCCGCCACCGCGGCCGGCATGGCCGCGGTACGGGTGCCGCAGCCCCGCCAGGGTTGAGCGACTTTGCTCAAGATGTCCGCAAGTTGCCCGGGTCACAGTTCCCGGTCGGGGCGGAAAACGCCATCCTGAACGCACCGGTGCCGGCGATCCGTCGCCGCCCGCACCGGCGTACCTGAACGGGGGATCGCGCTCCGCCATCAACGAGGCTGGCGTAGCGCGATCAGGGGTGCCGCGGGAGCGGCCATCCGGCCCCGGATGTCGGTGCCCGGTCCTATGCTGCGGTCGACCACCGAAGGAAGGCGGCCGACGTCGTGGCACCCACCGGCTCGACAGCGCTGACCGGCGCCGAGGCGCTCGCACTGCGGATGACCAGTCTCCGGCTGCGCCCCCACCCCACCGCCGCACCGCCCGGCAGCGTGGCCGAGGTGGTGGAGTGGTTCGGCGCCATGCAGGCGCAGGACCTGGCCAGCGGCATGTGGTCGCTGGGCGTACGGCTGCCCGGGTCCACCCACGCCGAGGTGCACGCCGCGCTTGAGCGCCGGGAGGCCCTGCGGACCTGGCCGATGCGCGGCACCATCCACCTCGTGCCCGCCCGGGACGCCCGCTGGCTGCTGGAGCTGACCGGCGTACGCGCCCTGGCCGGCGCGGCCCGGCGGCGGGAGTTCCTCGGCCTGTCCGAGACCGAGGCCGACCGCGCCGCCGACGTGCTGGGCACCACGCTGGCCGACGGCGGCCGGCTGACCCGAACGGAGTGCGTGGCCGCGCTGACCGAGGCCGGCATCGACGGCGCCGGCCAGCGCGGCTACCACCTGCTGTGGTATGCGGCCCAGCGCGGCGTCACCTGCATCGCCCCCAACGTCGGCACCGAACAGACCTTCGCGCTGCTCGACGAGTGGGCGCCGGGGCAGCACCAGCCGGAGCGGGACGAGGCGCTGGCCACCCTGGCGCTGCGTTACTTCCGCAGCCACGGCCCCACCACCCGGCAGGACTTCGCCGGCTGGACGGGACTGACCGCCGCCGACGCGAAACGGGCCATCGCCGCCGCCGGCGACGGACTGACCACCGTCGACGTCGACGGCACCGAGGGAGTGCTGCACACGCCCCTGCTCGACGCACCCCGTGAGCCGGTGGACGACGTGCTGGCCCTGCCCGGCTTCGACGAATACCTGCTCGGCTTCAAGGACCGCACGCTGATGCTCGACCCGGAACACAAGCAGGCCATCATCCCCGGCGGCAACGGCGTCTTCCAGGCCACCATCGTGTGCGGCGGCCGGGTGGTCGGCACCTGGAAACGCAGCCTGGCCAAGACCCGGGTCACCCTGGCCGTGAACCCCCTGGTCGACCTCGACCCGACCCAACGCAAGCAGGCCGAGGAGGCGCTGAGCCGGTACGCCGACTTCCTCGCCCTGCCACCCAAGGTGACCTGGCCGGGCTGAGCGAGGGTAACCGTACGGTTTCCACTCAACCCCGGACGCCGCCGATCGCGTCTCACTCTGCGTCCGCAGGTGGACGTGAGGCGGACGCGACCTGGAGGTGGCGTGAGACGGGACGAGGACGACGAGCAGTTCCGGCTGTTCGTGCAACGGCAATGGGAGCCGTTGCTGCGAACGGCCTACCTGCTGACCGGCGATCGGGGGGCAGCCGAGGACCTGGCGCAGTCGGCGTTGGAGAAGACCCATCGGCGCTGGGGACGGGTACTGCGCAGGGACGCGCCCGAGGTCTACGTACGCCGGGCGATGGTCAACACGGCGATCTCCTGGCGGCGTCGGCGGCGGCCGCTGGAGGTGCCGCTGCTGACCTCCGACAGCGCACCGACGCCGGACGCGTACGCGCAGGTGGAGCAGCGGCAACTCCTTCTCACCGCGCTGCGGCGGTTGCCGCCCAGGACCCAGGCGGTGCTGGTGCTGCGCTACTTCGAGGATCTCAGCGAGGCGGACACCGCCGAGGTTCTCGGCTGCTCCGTCGGCTCGGTGAAGAGCCAGGCGTCGCGCGGGTTGGCCCGGCTGCGAGCCGATTTCGCCCCACCCGCCGCGCAGTCCCCGGCAGGGCTTCAGGAGGAACTGGCATGACCGAGAGCTTCGCTGATTCGACGCTCAGTCCGGCGCTGCGGCAGGCCGCGCACGGTGTCGACGTACCTGAGGATCCGTGGCCGGGGTTCGCCCGGCGGGAGCGACGGCACCGGCGGACGCGGCTGATCCGGGCGGCGGTGGCCGTCGCGGTCGGGGCCGCGCTCGTCGGGGTCCAGACCAACGTGGTGCCCCTACCCGGCTGGGCGCCCGGCATCGCGGTCGCCGCTGCCCCGACCGCGCTGCTCGACGCGCCGCCCCGGGGCGCGCTGACCGGCGACCGGGCCTGGCTGGACGCGCTGCGGACATGGATCAGCGACGACCCGCAGCTGAGCACCGACACCCCGCTGGGTGGCTGGAACCCGGACGGCATCTGGAAGGTCGGCGACCGCGACCGGATCCGCCTGCTCTACGGCAGTGACCAGCCGGGCCACCGGGTCGCGCTGGTCGTGGTGCCGTTGCGGTTCGGCATACTGACCAAGCAGGCGCTGGTCTGGTACGTGGGCCCGGCCGGGGCCGACGCCCGACAGATGCGCTACGCCGGCCACAGCGAGGGCGACGACCCGGTGATGACCCTGATGCAGGCGGATTCCGACCGGGGCGGGTTCGCGGTCGTCGTCGGGCCGGCCAACTCGACCGTGACAATCAGCGGCGACCCCCGGTACACGTCGGGCGGGACCCTGGAGTACGAGAACCTCGCCCAGGCGGACGGCAGCGGAGTCGGGTTCGCCGTCCTGCCCCCCGCGCCGCTGCGGAACGAACCCGTCGTCCGGGTCAGCCGCGACGACCACGTGCTCTTCGAGGGCGGCCTGGGCGGCGGCCCGTACGAGGCCACGGTCGACCCGACCGGCCCGGAGATGAAGGACCTGCTCACCGCCGCCCGACGGGGTGCCCGAGGTACACCGCTGGACGACGCCACGCTGGGCGCCTTCGTCGAAACGGCACTTGTCAACAGTCGCCTCCCGGCGGCCGGGACGACGGTGCGGGTGCGCTGGTCGGGCAGCGAGCACGGCCCGGCCGCCGCGCTGTTCACCGTGCGGCCCGCCGGCGGCGGAGTCATCGCGTACGCCATGCACGGCGACGACCGGGGCAGCTGGACCGATCTGCGGCTGCTGCTGCCGGCCGAGGGCGCCGACCGGCGACCGATCGGCTGGCGGATCCGGGCCGACAACGGCACACGCACGCCGACGGGTCAGGTGCGGGTGATCGCACCGCCAGACGCTGCCCGCGTCACGGTCACGGTCGGCGGGGCACCCCCGGTCACGGTCACCCTGGACGCGTCGAACGCCGGCACCACCCGGATACCGCCGGACCAGCCGGCCACCTTCACCGCGTACGCCACGGACGGCAGCGTCCTCGGAACCACTCCGTTGCCGCCGGTGGAGGCCAACATGTCCGGCCTGCCGGGCGACAGCCCGGCTACCCGGGTGACCCCCTGACGAAGCAAGAGCGTGGCCGAGCCGTCCGACGACGGCTCGGCCACGCCGAGCAGGTCCGGCCCCTTCTGGACGCAACGCCGTTCAGTTAGGCGTGGGCGTGCCTGGTCAAGGGGTGTGTTGATCGGCGTTTGAAACGCGGGGTTCCGGTATCAAGGGCTCGGTGGGCCGGACGACACCGTGCAGCATCCACCAGCCGCAGGCGTAGAGGATGAGCACGCAGGCCAGCGCGGCACCACCGCCCGTCGCCCAGTCGGCGAGCACCGCCTCCGCCGTCTGCCGCATGCTCACCTGGTCGGCTGTTACGGGTCCGCCCCGGTAGTCCTCCAGGGTGTGCATGTTGGCCACGGCTCCGGTGCAGGCGGCAACGGCCAACGCCGCTACGACGCTCCAGCGGGTCGCCGCGGAAAGTCTGGCCTGGCCGGTGTTGCCGGCCGGGGCCCGGCGCGCACGGCGCCACAGATACACCACGACAGCGACCAGGCCCCCGGCCGTGCTGACATGCTGGACCACCCGCGCCACCGTCAGATCCGCCGTGACGTGGGACCGCAGGACGCCCAGGTGAGTGACCACGTAGCCGTCGGCGTGCGTGACGGAGTCCCACACCAGGTGGGTCAGGATGCCGATCAGGACGGACAGCAGCACCCAGCCCGCCCGGCGCAGGCCGTTGCCGCCACGGTCGGCCGTACTGGCCGGGGCGAGCCGGGCGGGCAGCAGAGCGGCGGCCGGGCGGCGCACGAGTCGGTACAGCGCCAGCAGTGCCAGTGCGAAGGGCCCCGACACGGTGAGGCCGGACAGTGTGTGGGAGACGGTGGCGTTCAGGTACGGCTCGTACCAGGACTGTGCGCTCACCGGTATGCGCGCGGCGGCGAGGAAGTACGGGGCGTCCGGAGCCATGGCTCCGCAGACCAGGGCGGCTGGCGAGAACGGGTGGCGCAACAGCGGCAGAACGGCTGCGGGGTGGGACAGCGTGAACGGCACGTGCACCAGCGTAAACGCCGGTGGGCGATGGACCGGTGCATGATCGACAAGACCGGGTCGGTGGACACGATGCGCAACTAGACCATGCCGGACAGGTACTCCTGGCGTCGCTGCGGTTCGAACTTCTCAATCGCGTACCGCAGCATGACCCGGGGCATGTCCCGGTAGTGCCGGGCCAGGAACTCCTCTTCCGCCGCTCGGTCACGGTTGCCCACCTCGCGCAGCATCCAGCCCACCGCCTTGTGGACGAGGTCGTGTGGGTCGCGCAGGAGCCGTTCACCGAGCCGGAAGGTCCAGTGGAAGTCGCCGGCCTTGATGAAGGCGTGCGTGGCCATGACGGCGATCCGCCGATCCCACAGCAGGCTCGACTCGGCCAACCGGTCCAGTTCGCTCCGGTCCTTGTCGATCAGCCATGGCCCGACGATGTACGGCGCCGACGAGTCCACCAGGTCCCAGTTGTTGATCTGGGCGGTATTGGCCAGGACCACGTCGAAGACCCGGCCCTGCTCCTCCTCGTCCCCCTTGGTGAACTTGCGCACCAGGATGAACAGCGACGTCAGCCGCTCCTCGTGCACGCCGCCGGTCAGCAGCGTCGCCGTGTCGGCCAGGGAGAGGTCGCGCCAGTACCGGCCGGCCACCCCGCGCTGCTCCGGCACGGAGACGCCGATGGCCCGGTCGCCCTCGCCGTACCCGCCCGGAACCATCTGGAGAAACCGGCTCACGCTCTCCGCCCGGCGCGGATCGGCGAGGCTGGCGAGTTCGCGACGAACGTCGGCGGTCGTGGCCATGACTTGTGCGACCGGGTCGTTGCTACGCCTTGCTGCGTTTGCGGTGCGTGACGGTGCGTTTGACCGTGCCGTCAGGGTTGTAGGTGGTCCAGTCGCCGGACTTCTTGTTGTTGTCGTAGTCGCCACTGTCGATGAGTTCGCCCTTGGCGTTCCACCGGGTCCACGTGCCGTGCTTCTGATCGTGCTGGAAGCCGCCGCGTTGCATGACGCCGCCCGACGAGCGGTACCAGACCCACTCGCCGTGGACGGCACCGTTCTCGAAGCCGCCCTCGGCCCGCAGCTGGCCATCCGTGAAGTAGTGCCGCCAGGTGCCGTGCCGTTCGCCCTCGACATACTCGCCGATCATGTAACCGCCGTGCGGGTCCGGGTCGGTCCACAGGCCCGTCTTGCGGCCCTTCTCGTCAGTGACGTCCGGGGTCGTGGCGGGGCTCATGCGGCACTCACCTTCTGGATGCGGGGATGCATCTGCTCTCCTCTTCGCTCGGCGGCCACCGCCCGACGATCGAGCGGAGCGGTGTCGAGGACCTCCAGCACCAACAATATAAGTTTCCACTTGTCTTTCAAGCCCTACCCACCCAGCGGCGGCGCGGGCCCGGCGATGCTCCGCCGGGCCCGTGCCGCCTCCGCGTCTCAGTTGGCGAGGGCGCCGGCCGAGCGGCCCTCGTGCAGGGTGAGGTTGCGTCCGTTCGACGGGTCGAACAGGTGGATCTTCTCCAGGTTGAACCAGACCCGCCGGCTCTCCCCCTCCGTCGCGGCCGACTCCGCCGAGAGTCGGGTGACCAGGTTCGACCCGGCACCGGCGAAGTCGGCGGCACCGGCGTCGGCGGCCAGCTCCTCCAGTTCGGCGGCGGAAGCCCGCTCCCCCTCGACGGTCAGGTAGACGTACTTGTCCGAGCCCATCGACTCGACGATGTCCACCGGCGCCTCGAACTCCATCCCCCGGCGGCGGGTTTCCTCGTCGACCAGTTCGGCGTCCTCGAAGTGCTCGGGCCGGATGCCGAGGATCAGCTCCCGGGCCGCGTCGACGCCCTCCAGCTCGCGGCGGATCCGGTCGCCGATCGGCACGTCACCCAGGGCGGTACGCAGCCGGCCGTCCTCGACCGTGGCGGGCAGGAAGTTCATCGACGGCGAGCCGATGAACCCGGCCACGAAGAGGTTGCTCGGTTGGTCGTACAGCTCCTGCGGCGGGCCGACCTGCTGCACCGCCCCACCCCGCATGATCACCACACGGTCGCCGAGGGTCATCGCCTCGGTCTGGTCGTGGGTGACGTAGACGGTGGTGGTGCCGAGCTGCTTCTGCAGCCGGGACACCACCGTGCGCATCTGCACCCGCAGCTTCGCGTCCAGGTTGGACAGCGGCTCGTCCATCAGGAACGCCTTGGGCTGCCGGACGATCGCCCGGCCCATCGCCACCCGCTGCCGCTGCCCGCCGGAGAGGTTAGCCGGCCTACGGTCCAGCAGCGGGGTCAGCTCCAGGACCTTCGCCGCCTCCTCGACCTTCTGCGTGATGGTCTCCCTGTCCAGCTTCGCCAGCCGCAGCGGGAACGCCATGTTCTCCCGGACGGTCATGTTCGGGTACAGCGCGTACGACTGGAAGACCATGGCGATGTCCCGGTCGCGGGGGGCCTTGTCGTTGACCCGTTGCCCGCCGATGCGCAGCTCGCCGGAGCTGATGTCCTCCAGCCCGGCGATCATGTTGAGCGTGGTGGACTTGCCGCAGCCGGAGGGGCCGACCAGGATCACGAACTCGCCGTCGGCGATCTCCAGGTCGACGTCCCGCACCGCCGTGGTGCCGTCCGGGAACTTCTTGCTCACCTTGTCGAGCACGATGTCAGCCACGAGTAATCACCTATCCCTTGACGGCGCCGGAGGTCAGGCCGGAGACGATGCGGCGCTGGAAGAAGAGGACGAACAGGATGATCGGAACGGTGATCACCACGGCGGCGGCGCAGATCGCCCCGGTCGGGTCCTCGAACTGCGACTCGCCGGTGAAGAACGACAGCGCCACCGGCACCGTGCGGGACCGCTCGGTGGAGGTCAGCGAGATGGCGAACAGGAAGTCGTTCCAGCAGAAGATGAAGACCAGGATCGCCGTGGTGAACAGCCCCGGCGCGGCCAGCGGGGCGATCACCCGGCGGAACGCCTGCCCCTGGGTGGCGCCGTCCATCTTGGCCGCCTTCTCCAGATCCCACGGGATCTGCTTGAAGAACGCCGACAGCGTGTAGATCGCCAGCGGCAGCGCGAACGTGATGTACGGCAGGATCAGGCCCGGCCAGGTGTCGAACAGGCCCAGCTGACGCTCGATCTCGAAAAGCGGCGAGACCAGCGACACCTGCGGGAACATCGCGATCAGCAGAGAGACGCCGATCAGCATCCGCTTGCCGGGGAAATCCAGCCGGGAGATCGCGTACGCCGCCATCGCGCCGAGCACGACGGCGATCACGGTGGCGATCAGCGCGATGCCGATGGAGTTCACCAGCGCCCGGACGAACTGGTCGGTGGCGAAGATGGTCCGGTAGTTGTCCAGCGTCCACTCTCGGGGGACGAACTTCCCGTCGGTCAGCGTGCCCGGTGTCTTGAACGACAGCGACATGATCCACAGCACCGGGGTCAGCGCGAAGACGACCACGGCGACGTCCAGCAGACCCCAGCGCAGCTTCGCGCGGGTGGTGGTGTCAGCCATGTCAACGCCTCTCCCCGTCGTCGCTGCCGGGGGCAGCGGTACCGAACAGCTTCACGAAGATGAACGCGATGATCGCCACGGTGATGAAGATCAGCACCGACATGGTCGACCCGATGCCGAGGTTCAGGCCCCGGATCAGGTTGTTGTAGGCGATCATCGACACCGACGAGGTCTCGTTCGCCCCGGCCGTCAGCACGTAGATGTTGTCGAAGACCCGGAACGCGTCCAGGGTGCGGAACAGCAGCGCCACCAGGATCGCCGGCTTCATCACCGGCAGCATCACCTTGGTGAACCGCTGCCACGCGGTGGCCCCGTCGGTGGAGGCCGCCTTGAGCAGGTCCTCCGGCACCAGGGCCAGGCCCGCCATCAGCAGCAGCGCCATGAACGGCGTGGTCTTCCAGATCTCCGCCAGCATGATGATGGCCAGCGAGCTGGCCCGCTCGGTCAGCGGCGCCCCGTCGGAGAACAGGTTGGCCAGGTAGCCGGTGCCGGGCGTCCACGCGTACCGCCAGGAGAACGCGGCGACGACCGTGACGATGCCGTACGGGATCAGCGCCGCCGTGCGCACGATGCCCCGGCCCACCAGCGTGCGGTGCATGACCAGCGCCAGGCCCATGCCGAGCACCAGCTCCACGGCCACGGTGACCACTGTGATCAGCATGGTCACCCCGAACGCCGTCCACCAGAACTCGTTGCTGAGCACGGTGACGTAGTTCTCCAGCCCGATGAACTCCCGCTCGGCCGGGAAGCGCAGGTCGAAGCGCTGCATCGACAGCCACACCGAGTACAGGATCGGGTAGGCGGTCACCGCGACCATGACCAGCGCGGCCGGCGCACACAGCAGCCAGCCCAGTTTGCGCTCGGCCCGCTTGTTCTCGCTCAGCGGCGGCTTGCCGCGCCGGCTGTTCCGCTGCCTGGGCACTGCCGCATGCCGGCCGCCGGTGCGGGTGTCGGCCCGGTCGGCGGCCACGTCCGCGCCGGCCGAGGTGTTGTGGGTTCGCTCGGTCACGGCAGCACTCCCTTCGACTCCAGGGCGTCGGCGATCGCCTTGCGCAGCTCGTCGGCCGTCGCCTGCGGGTCGATCGCCGCCGGCGGCGACAGGAACGCCGAGGTCACGGTGGAGATGCTCTGGTACGCGGGGGTCAGCGGCCGCACCGCCGGATCCCGCAGCTGTTCGAGGATGGTCTCCTTCATCGGGTACGCCTCGTCCATCTCCGGGTCGTCGTAGACGCGCTCGATGGTCGGCGGCACCCCGTCGTTGATCGCGGAGAACTTCTGGTGCTCCGCGTTGCGCAGGCACTTGGCCGCCTCGAAGGACTCCTGCGGGTGCTCCGAGTGGGCGCTGACAGCGAGGTTGACCCCGCCGATGGTCACCCGGCCCGGGGTACCCGCGTCGACCCCCGGCACCCGGGCCCAGCCGACCTGCTCCGCCAGCTCCGGGTTGGCCTCCTGCATCGCCGGATAGACGAACGGCCAGTTCACCTGGAACGCGCCGTTGCCGGCCTGGAAGTCCAGCCGCACCGGGTCCTCGGTGGCGTTGCTGAACGACGGCGACGTCACCCCGGAGGTGGCGAAGTTCCGCAACACCTCCAGCGCCCGCACGGTCCCGTCGTCCATCACGGCCTCGGTGCCGTCCTCGTTGAGGATGTTGCCGCCGGCGCTGGCCGCGAGGGTGTTGTAGAGGACCACCAGGCCCTCGTACTGGGCGCCCATGGTGAGCACCTGGTACGGCTGGCCCTGCTCCTTCAGCTGCTGGGCCATCGAGATCATCTCGTCCCAGCTGGTCGGCGGCTCGGGCACCAGGTCCTTGCGGTACCACAGCAACTGGACGTTGGTGTTCTTCGGCGCCCCGTAGAGCTTGTTCTGGTACCGGGCGGTCTCCAGCGGGCCGTCGAGGGTGCCCTCCTCCACCTCGGCCCGGTCCCGCCCGGTCCACTCCACGATCCAGTTCGCGCTGGCGAACTCCTGCGTCCAGGTCACGTCGAGACCGAGCACGTCCATGCCGGTGTCCTCGGCCGCGAGCCGCCGTACCATCTGCACCCGCTGCTCGTCGGCCTCCCGCGGCAGCACCCGGTAGACGATCCGGTACCGCCCGTCGGCCTGCGTGTTGCACTCGTCGACGACCTGCTGCAGATTCTGCTCGGGCGGGTAGTACAGGTTGATGGTGGGCGTACCGCTGTCGCCGCCGCCGGCGCAGGCGGCCATCGGTGCCACCAACGTGAGCGCGGCGGCCGTCGCCGCCACGCGTACACGGGGTCGGCGCCGGCTCCGGGCCTCGTCAGAGTCGCTCATGTCAACACTCCGCTGCGCTCCGTGCCGCCATGAGCCACCGCCACGCTGAGCCTGACGATTCGCTCGCTCATGACCCCTCCCCTCGTACCTCGGCCAACAGCCGGGGAAAGGCTTCCGCGCCCCGGCGCACGGCGAGACGGTCAGGGCGTTCGACCTGCCGGTGCACGCCCCCTGCGTTTCGTGGCTGGAACACTGCCCGACCTGCGAAGGCGCGAAACCTGACCAGGTGTGACGACTCGAACACCGACTGGTGTGGTCCAGGTCATGCCGCCCGGACCACCCCGGGCATCGGCGCTTACCCTCGGGCGGTGGACGCGACTTTCTTCTTCGACCCCATCTGCCCGTGGACCTGGCGCACCTCCCGCTGGCTGGTGTCCGTCGCCGAGGCCCGTGACCTGCGCATCGAGTGGCGGGCGTTCAGTCTGAGCATCCTCAACGGCGGGAACGTCCCGCCGGAGTACGCCGAGGCGATGACCGCCTCGGGCCGGGCCCTGCGCCTGGTCGAGGCGCTGCGGGCCGAGGGCCGCCACGACGACGCCGGCCGGTTCTACGCCGAGTTGGGTGCCCGCACGCACGACGCCGGCAACCCGCCGAGCGGCAAGCTGGTGGACGCCGCCGTCGAGGCGGCCGGTCTCGACGACGCGGCAGCCGCCCTCGACGACGAGCGCTGGGACGACGCGGTGCACGCCTCGCACGCCCTGGCGTACGCCTCGGCGGGGCCGGACATCGGCTCGCCGGTGCTCATGGTTCCCGGTGCCGACCGGGGAGCACACGGCCCGATCCTGACCGAGGTGCCCGGCACCGAGGACGCCCTGACCCTCTGGGACAGCCTGCTCCCGCTGCTGCGGATGCCGGCCTTCCACGAGGTCAAGCGCGGCCGGCACTAGGCAACGCGCGGCGCGGACGTCCCGGCCACCCCGGCCGGGGCGCCCCGACGCCGCTCGGTCAAAGCGCCAACCCGGGCGGCGGATGTCGGTGGCAGGCGGCATGATCGGGGCATGCTGGCACGCTTCAAGGATCTCTGCCTCGACGCCTCCGACCCGCACGCCCTCGGCGGGTTCTGGGCCCGCATCCTCGACGGCGAGCTGATCGACACCGGCGACGGCGACACCCGGGTGGATCCGCGCGGGGCCGTCTCCCGGGCCGAGTCGATCTGGGTCAACCGGGTGCCCGAGCCGCGTACCGTCAAGACCCGCGTCCACCTGGACCTACGGCTGCCCGAGGCCGATCCGGCGGTGCTGCTCGACGCCGGCGCGCGGCTGGTCCGCGAGCCGGACTCTGAGATCGACTGGTGGGTGCTGGCCGACCCGGACGGCAACCAGTTCTGCGCCATCCCGATGGAGTCGAACGCCGACACCGGGCCGTTCGAGCTGGTGGTCGACTCGGCCGACCCGGCCGCGCAGGCCGCCTGGTGGGCCGGCATCGTCGGCGGCGAGGCCAAGTCCAGCGACAAGGGCTACGCGGCGATCACCGGCGCGGCCGGTTTCCCCTGGGACTACTGGGTCTTCGACCCGGTGCCCGAGCGCAAGACCGCCAAGAACCGGATGCACTGGGACGTCGACCTGACCGACCCCGACCCGACGGCCCTGATCAGGGCCGGGGCCACCCTGCTGCGGGAGCCGGACGACACGGTGAGCTGGTGGGTGCTGGCCGACCCGGAGGGCAACGAGTTCTGCGCATTTCCGCCGCGTCCCACCAGCTGAGCGGCGGCGCTACCAAGCGACTGCCAGGTGGACTAGCGTTTAACGTGCATCGCCGTCAGCGCGTACGCCGTCGCCGTCGATACGCCACCGGCCGACCCCGACCCGCCCGATCGGTTGGTTCTCGCGGGAACAGCCCGTCACCGGTCCACCGGTTGGGCAGGATCGTCCCCAACGAGGAGGTGCCGACGTGGTGCAGGACACCCGCGCTCTCACCCTGACGTTCGAGGTGAGCGGCCTGCCACCGGTCAAGACCGAGGCGCTGTCCATCTTCGCCGCCGGGCACCGGCAGGCGACGAGGGTACGCGCCCTGCTACAGGCCGCCTGCGAGGCGGCGCAACACACCGGTTGGACTCCGCTGTCCGGGCCGATCGAAGTGGACCTGACCCTGCGCTGCCCGCCCGGGCACCGCACCTCCGACGCCAGCACCCTGCTCGGCGGGGTGTGTGCGGTACTCCAGGACAAGAAGCGGGTCTCCAGCATCGGCCTGACCCACCTCGGCGTCCTGGTCGACGTCGCCCTCTACGACGACGACAAGCAGATCCGCCGGCTGTCGTACGTCGAGGAGCCGGCCGAGGAGTTCTCGTACCAGGTACGCGTCGCCGCCATATCAACGGTGGTTTGACCGACGGCCGCGGTGGGGTACCGCAGCCGCCGACGAAGGGAGCACCGATGTCGGAGCCACATGTCACGCTGGAGCCCCGGGACCCGGTGCAGAAGAAGCTGCGTGGGCCGCTGGAGGACCAATTGACCTCGGCCCTGCAGGCGGCCGCCGACCGGGTCCGGGACAGCTACACCGGCGAGCCGGTGGAGCAGGTCTGCCAGCGGCTGCTCGACGAGACGCGGGCCGGCCTGCACCCCGACATCGCCGCCGGTTTCGAACCCGACATGGACGAGTTCTGCCGGGTCGCGGTCGCCATCGTCCGCGGCGAGGTCACCTGACCCGGGGCACCCGCCCACAGCAAGATCATCTGATCCGAGGAGGTCCGCCGCCGACGGCCGCCGACCGCCCCTGTTGGACGCCGCGCTCGTGACGAACGAACGGGTCAGGACCGGGCCTCACGTCCCGGTCCTGACCCCGTCCGGCGTGGGCAGCGGGCCGTGTCCGGGCCGAGCACCGGCGCGGCGTGTCGGCCAGCCCCAGCACGGCAACCGGCCCGCCTGCACTCAGCTCCACGGTGCCCCACCCGGACTAGGTGCGCTCGCGACCCACCCCGGCGAGTCGCGGCGCAGACGCAGGTTAGGCAGGCGTCCGGTGGCCGGACAAGACAACGTGTGGCCGGAGAATCGACTATTGCCAGCAGCGTCGAAAAGCGTCAGGTCCCTGTAACACGACACCGGCCACCAACGCTGATCTACGGCAGACCTGTTCACGAACGTTTCGTCGCCCGCAACCGGTCGGACACAAGGCAGTACCGGGACCGTACCGGCCGCCGACGGTACTGCGGCTCCGCCACGGCGGCGGCCCGCCCACGGTGCGCCCCACACTCGACCCGATCTCCGCGCGGACCGACGGCCGGCCGAGATCTACGACCCGCTCGAACCGTAGCGCGAGGCCCCGAACGCATACGCGGCCCACGCCGACGAGCACTCTTCGTCGGCTGGATCATCGGAATCGCCACGCGGCGCGGTTCGGCGCGGCATGGGTCCACGCGACGCGCGTCAACGCGGCATTGGGGTCGGTGCGGCGCGGTCGGCGCGGCACGACACGGCCCGACACGGCGCGGCCCGACACGACATGGCCCGACACGACACGGCGCCGCGCCGCGCCGCGCGGCACGGCACGGCACGGCGCGGCATGGGCCGACGCGGGCGCGCCGTGGGTCGCTGCGGCGCGGCATGGTCGGCGCGGCGTGGGTCGGCGCGCGGGGCAGGCTTGTCGCGAGACCGCGCCGCCGGCGTTCCGCGGTGCCGGTCAGAAGTGGCGCAGGAGGTCGGGGAACGTGCTGAGGTGCAGCACCCCCGCGTCGGCCGGATCCAGTTCGTCGTGTTCCAGCACCCAGGTGTTGGCGTTCGGGATGAACACCGCGTTCCACCCGGCGGCCCGGGCGGGCAGGATGTCCGAACGGGGCGAGTTGCCGATCATCCAGGCTCGGGCCGGGTCGACGGCGTGCTCCCGGACCAGCCAGCGGTAGGTCTCGACGTTCTTCTCCGGCACGATGTGCGCGGCCTTGAAGTGGTGCAGCAGCCCGCAGGCGTCCAGCTTGCGCTGCTGCTCCTCGCGCTCCCCCTTGGTCAGCAGCAGCAACTCGTGCCGGCCGGCCAACTCGTCCAACGCGTCAGCGACCCCGGGCATCAGCTCGACCTGGTGGGTCAGCAGCGCCACGGCCAGGCCGTCGATCTCGCGCCGCTCCGCCTCGGTGGCCGGCCGCTCACGCAGCCGTTCCAGGCACTCCCGCAGGCTGCGTAGGAAGACTTTGCTGCCGTACCCGTGGGTGACGGCGTTGGCCCGCTCGATGTCGTCGAGCACGGCCCGGAGCTGTACCCGGTCGAGGGTCGGATGCTCCAGCCACTCCAGGAAGTCGTCGATCACCCGCTCGAAGACGACGTTGTTCTCCCAGAGCGTGTCGTCCGCGTCGAAGACGAGCACCCGGCCCGGTTCGATCGCCACCCCGTCACCTGCCACGCTGCGACTCTAGGGCACCCCGCCAGCCTCCACGACCCGATAATCCGGTCGCCAGAAAGAGTCAATCTTGGACAGTTTCCGTTACGCGCTAACGGAAACTGTCCAAGATTGCGAGGCGTGCGCCGCACAACCGGTGAGGGGGTGGTTGGCGGTGGGGCAGGGCTGGGTCGGAGG
>NZ_POTY01000529.1 GCF_003236315.1 Micromonospora craterilacus | reverse complement strand
GGCCGGACGCCGACGGCACCGCCCCGCGACGACGACCGGCCGACCCGCCCCCGGTGGTGCTGCCGCCCCGGCAGGCCGACGCGCCCAGCGCGCGGCAGGTGGTGGCGGCCTTCCGGGCCGCCGGACTCAAGGCGACCAACCCGCGGGACCGGTCAGTCGAGTGCGGCCCCGACGGGCTGGGGCTGGGCTGCTCCGAACTGGTCGTCACCGACGGCGTGGCCGTCTACGTCTTCCCCGACGAGAGCAGCGCCGGTGACATCGCCGAGGTGTGGAACGAGAGCGCGTACCGCAGCGGCACGGTGGTGCTCAACTACCTGGACGCCCCGACCCCACGCGCCGACCGTCCCCGTTACGAGAAGGTCCTCGCCGGCCTGCACTGATCAGGCGCGGAGGCGGAGGCCACGGGGAGTGGTGCGGAAGCCGGCGGCGGTCAGCGCGTCGCGCAGCGGGGACGAGCGGACGGCCTCGCCGTCGGCACGTTCCACCGAGATCGGGCCCAACGCGCCGGAGTGGACCGCGTCGGCCAGTGCCTTGCCCGCCGCGGCCAGGGTGTCGGCGTCGTCGGTGAAGGAGAGGATCGTGCGCCCGCCGCGCTCCACGTAGAGCACCAGGTCGCCGGCGATCAGCACGACCAGGGCACCGGCCTTGCGGCCGGCCCGGTGACCGGTGGCCGGCGGCGTCGCCGGGTCGCCGGAGTCGACCGCCCGCTCCGGCCAGGGCAGCGCCGCGCCGTACGGGTTGGCCGGGTCGGTGGCCGCCAGCACCACCGCCGGGCCGCCCCGGGCC
>NZ_POTY01000528.1 GCF_003236315.1 Micromonospora craterilacus | reverse complement strand
GAGTTGCCCGTTGTAGGGCTCGTTGCGCACCGTCACCGTCGAGCCGGAGGTGGTCAGCCGGCCGTTCCACAGTGACGAGATCGTGGTGCCGGCGGGCGCGGTCCAGCTGACCGCCCAACCGGTCGTCGCCGCCGTACCGGTGTTGCGTACGGTCACCTCCGCCTGGTAGCCGCCCGCCCAGGAGTTGACCACCCGGTACGTCGCGGCGCAGCCCTGGTCACCGCCACCGCCGTTGCCAGCGGGGGTGGTCAGAGTGAGCGGTGGCGAGGCGGCCGAGACGTTGCCGGCCGCGTCCCGCGCCCGGACGGTGAACGTGTAGCTGGTCGAGGCCGTCAGGCCGGTGGCGCGGTAGGTGGTGCCGGAGACGGTCCCGACCACACTCGCCGCACCGGTGCCGGTGGCGCGCAGCACCTCGTACGAGGTGACACCCACGTTGTCGGTCGACGCGGCCCAGCTCAGGGTCGCGGCGGTGGCGGTCACGTCGGTGGCGGTGGGCCGACCCGGCGCGGTCGGCGCGGTGGTGTCGCCCGGGCCGGG
>NZ_POTY01000527.1 GCF_003236315.1 Micromonospora craterilacus | reverse complement strand
TGAGCCTTTTCCAAGCTGATCTTGCAGGTCGGAGGGGGTGCGGCAGGCCCGGAGATCGATGAGGGCGAGGCTCCAGGTAAGACAGCAGTCGACCAAGATCCGATGCCCCGACCGGGAGCCTCGCCTGTGCTGTCTGACCCCTCCACGATCCCGCTGTCCAGCCGCACCCTGAACCACCTCGCCGACCGCATCCGAGCGCACCGCCGCCAGCATCGATCCCGGTGGCGACGCCTCGCCCCTGGGCGACAGGCGCTACTCGCCCTGGCCCACCTGCGCAACGGCGACACCTACACCCGCCTCGCGGCCGGATTCGCCGTCGGTGTCGCCACCGCCTGGCGCTACGTGCAGGAAGCAATCGTGCTGCTCGCCGCAGCGGCTGAGGACCTGGCCACCGCGATGCGGCGCATTCGACGCCTGGCGTACGCGATCCTGGACGGCACCCTGATCCCAATCGACCGGGTAGCGGACCAGAAGCCCCACTACTCCGGCAAGCACAAGCGCCACGGGATGAACGTGCAGGTCATCGCCGACCCGGCCGGCCGGCTCGTGTGGGCCTCACCGGCGCTGCCGGGCTCGACCCACGACCTCACCGCCGCCCGCACCCACGGCATCATCGACGCACTGACCAGCGCGGACGTGATGACCTTCGCCGACAAGGGCTACCAAGGCGCCCGAGGCAGCGTGCGTACGCCGTTCAAGCGGCGCCGCTTCCGGCCGAAGCTGTCACGCCGGCAGAAGACGGTCAACCGGGCACACGCGCGGATCCGTGCTCGTGGCGAACGCGCCATCGCCACA
>NZ_POTY01000526.1 GCF_003236315.1 Micromonospora craterilacus | reverse complement strand
ACGGTTGGCCAGGTCGAGGGCCTCGATCAACTCATCGTCGTCACAAGGCACCTCCCGCACCTTGCGCTCGTCCCGGTCCTTGTCCTTGTCCCGGTCCTTGCCCTCGTGACCCTTGTCCCGATCCTTGCCCTCGTGGTCCTTGTCCCGGTCCTTGTTCTCGTGGTCCTTGTCCCGGTCCTTGTTCTCGTGGTCCTTGTCCCGGTCCTTGTCCTCGTGGTCCCTGTCCCGGTCCTTGTCCCGGTCCTTGTCCTCGTGGTCCTTGTTCTTGTCCTGGTCCTTGCCGTCGTCGCTGACCAACTGGGCGGTCGACCACTTGACGTCGGCAAGTCGGTGCGCGCCAGTCACGCCCGTGGTGGCGTAGGCGACGCCCGCGAGGCCGACCACTCCCGTGAGGCTCGCGACGCCGGTGACGAACCAGAGCCGGCGCCGGCGGAACGGGGAGTTCTTCACGCGAGTGGGGTCATCGTTATTGCGAAGGTAGTTGGACATCGGAGCTCTCTGCCCTCTCCTTGTACCGACAAGGTCGCTTCGCCGTGGCGAGGCGACCTTCGCTACAAATCGGTTGTAGCTGTTGAACAACACCGTATGGGAGACTTCCTCACGATGCGTGCGTATCCGAAGAAACCCCACATTAGGGGCGTGGGCGGCAGGAGGGCGGACGCTCTGGGCCGGCATGGCATGACCGGTGCCGGGTGGGCGGCCGGTGGCGGAAAGCTCACGGACTCGGCCAGGACGCGGCCGGTGGCGGAAAGCTCGCGGGGGCGCCAAGACCGCGACCGGTGGGGGAAAGCCCACGGG
>NZ_POTY01000525.1 GCF_003236315.1 Micromonospora craterilacus | reverse complement strand
AGGCGTCGCGGGCCACGGCCAGCGCACCACGCAGCCCGGTCGGCGGGGGGAGCAGCGCGATCTGCGGCAACACCTTGTGGATGCGCCGCCACAGCGGGTGCAGGCGGCGGTAGTCGCGCAGCGCCCCCGCCCACTCCCACAGCCGGTCGAGCCCCACCATCGGTCCCCAGGAGGGCAGGGTGGACCCGATCAGCACCAGCAGGATCGAGGTGGTGAAGGCGAGCACCACCAGCGCGTCCGCGGCCAACGCCCAGTCCGGCCGCAGGAGGCCCACGGCCACCGCGACCAGCTTGGCCGTCACGTAGGCCAGCCCGCACAGCGAGCCGACGACGATCAGCCGGAGCCCGAGGCGCAGCAGCGGCCGGTGCGCGATGCGGGCGTACCGGCTGGCCAGGATCACCACCTGCACCAGCGACCAGCCCAGGTAGGCCAGGTAGACGTAGAGGAACGGCGCGTCGAAGGGCTCACCGTAGTACTCGCCGCCGCGTACCCGGGGTTCGGCGAGCCCGGCCGCGGGCGGCGTGACGGCGAACAGGGCCACCATCGCCGTCACGGTGACCGCCAGGGCCA
>NZ_POTY01000524.1 GCF_003236315.1 Micromonospora craterilacus | reverse complement strand
GGTCGGGGAGGTCCATGCCAGAAATTCTACACCACTATATTGCGCTCAATTCTAGAGCAGTGTAGAATTTAGGTACAGGCAAGCGAGAGAGAGGCAGCAAAATGAAGGTCGCGACCCCCCACAACAGCACCGAGGCCCAGCTGATCGGCTACGCCACCCGCCTCGCCGAGGCGTACAAGCTGACCACCAGCAGCCTCGCCAAGGCCCGGATCACCCGGCTCTACGCCGGAGTCGTCGAGCGCCTCGGCTACGACCCGATCAGCTGAACCACCCACCGGGGGCCGGGCAACCGGCCCCCTCCCGAGCCACACGTGATTTCCTCTCCCCGCACGTGACAGGAGTAACCATGGTCACCACCGTTCCCACTGACAGGGCCGACTACTCGCGCTGGCTCGCCGGCCGGTACGCCGCACTGGCGGGGCGGATCCGATCGGTCGACGAGCCGGTCGGCACGCTGGAGGCTGACCTCTTGCGCGATGCCGCCACCGCCATGCTCGCGGCCCTCGACGACGCCGACCGACAGGGCGGCATCAGGGACTAATCCCTCGCGCACACAGAAGCGCCCCTCCCGCCGCCGCGAGGCAGCAGGAGGGGCGCGTTTCTGTCTTGCACATTCCAGGGTTTGTGTACTACACTTATGGCATGACGACGATCAGCGAGCCGCAGCACCCCGGAGCCACCGTCACCGACCGCGAGGGCGACCAGTGGGCCCGAGGCGCCGACGGCCGCTGGCGACTCTCCGAGGACGGCATCTCGGTCAGCTGGGCCGACCTGGACGCCGGCTACGGTCCCCTCACCGAGACGAAGCGCCGCCCCGGCCGCCC
>NZ_POTY01000523.1 GCF_003236315.1 Micromonospora craterilacus | reverse complement strand
CTTCAGATCCTACGATAATGTATCAATTAGGTTATACGACATACGGAATTAAAAATCCATATATCCCACAAACCTCTGATATTAAGTATGTTTACAAC
Organism: Micromonospora craterilacus; assembly: GCF_003236315.1. GTDB lineage: Bacteria > Actinomycetota > Actinomycetes > Mycobacteriales > Micromonosporaceae > Micromonospora > Micromonospora craterilacus. The sequence goes on along the minus strand of NZ_POTY01000523.1, from coordinate 726 downwards.
AAGCTCGGTAACTGGATTGTCTCTAATCCTGATGGCTCAACAACGTCAATAATTTATCCCAATGATCCTAGTAACCCTACTAAGATTGCTGATTCATCTGTGCCTGGTTATCCGGTTATTGCTTTTATTCCTGGCTATACACCTGAAGATCAAATGGGGACTCCTTTGGTGCCAGTTGATCCCGATGATCGTACTAAGGGCTATATTCCACCAACACCTTCTGATAATGGTACAGATACGATGATCACCTATACAGCAGATAAGCAAAAAGGTAGTGTCAGCTACGTTGATGATACGACCGGAACAACTTTAAAGACGGATTCAATTTCAGGAACAACGGGCTCGAAATCCAGTTATAGTACCAGTGGCAGCATTGCCGATTATAAGAAACAAGGGTATGAGTTGGTCACCGATGGCTATCCAGCAGATTTGACGTTCGACAATGATGACACAACTGATCAGAATTTCACGGTTCACTTGAAGCATCGGTTGACGCCAGTGAATCCAACGGATCCACAGACACCTGGAACGCCAATCAATCCAGACGAACCAGATGGACCAAAGTGGCCAACTAGCACCAACTATGATAAGACGGTCAACGAGACGATTAGCTATGTTGATCAGAATGGACACGTAGTGGCCAAGCAACACACTGATTCTGTCAACTTCACGCGAACAGTCGTTGTCGATAACGTTACTGGTGAAGTTATTACAAGTGGTGCTGGG
>NZ_POTY01000522.1 GCF_003236315.1 Micromonospora craterilacus | reverse complement strand
GCGGATGACCGGCCCGCACGGGGTAGGCATCGGCTGGCGGCCGGAGATCGCCGGGTTCGTCGCCGAGCTGCCCGGCCTGCGCTTCGTCGAGGTGATCGCCGAGGCGGTGCCGGTCGCCGGCCCGCCGCCGGACGCGCTGGTCGAGCTGCGGGAGCGCGGCGTGACCGTCGTACCGCACGGGGTGCGGCTGTCCCTCGGCGGCGTGGAGCCGGTCGAGCCGGCCCGGGTGGCCCACCTGGCGGCGGTCGCCGAACTGCTGGCGGCGCCGCTAGTCAGTGAGCACATCGCCTTCGTCCGGGCCGGCGGGCTGGAAGCCGGACATCTGCTGCCGTTGCCGCGCAGCCGGGAGGCGGTCGACGTGGTCTGCGCCAACGTCGCCCGGGCCCAGTCGGAGCTGCCCGTACCGATCGCGCTGGAACCGATCGCGGCTCTGTTCGACTGGCCGGACGACGAACTCGACGAGGCCGCGTTCCTGAGCGAGATCCTGGAGCGCACCGACGCGCTGCTGCTGCTCGACATCGCCAACGTGCACGCCAACGCCCGCAACCGGGGCACCGACCCGCTCGCGCTGCTGGACCGCCTGCCGTTGGAGCGGGTCGCGTACCTGCACGTCGCGGGCGGCGCCGAGCAGGGTGGCTTCTACCACGACACGCACACCGACCCGGTCCCCCCGCCGGTGCTCGACCTGCTCGCCGCACTGTGCGCCCGGCAGCGCCCGCCGGCGGTGCTGCTGGAACGCGACGGGCACTACCCACCCGCCGCCGAGCTGCGCGCCGAGTTGGACGCCGTGGCCGCCGCCAGCGGGTTCCCGGTGGTGACATGAGCACCGCCGGCAC
>NZ_POTY01000521.1 GCF_003236315.1 Micromonospora craterilacus | reverse complement strand
AGGGTGCGGAGCTGCCCGGCGATCTCCCAGCCGCAGGCCCGGTAGGGCGCGGGTGTGGTGGCGAACAGGGTGCTGACGGCGGCGCCGCGTTCGTGGGCGCCGTGCAGCAGGGCGCGCAGCAGGGTGCGGGCGACGCCGGTGCCGCGGGCTTCGGGGGCGACGGCGACTCCGGCGACGTCGGCGGCGAGTACGGCCCGTCCGGCCCACCACTGCTCGTCGTGCAGGTCGACGGCCTTGCCGACGAGGTTTCCGGCGGTGTCGAAGGCGCCGTAGGTGGTGCGGCCGGGGCTGGGTGTGACGGCCTGTGGCGGTGGCTGCGGGTCGGAGCCGAAGGCGAGCCGGCCGAGCTGCCAGGCGGCGGTCAGCTCGTCGGGGGTGAGTTCGCGGACGTCGACGGTGGGTTGCACCTGCCCGACGATAGCCATCGCGGTGCTGCTGTCGACCGGTTTGTCGGGCGGGTGTTCCCGAACAGGACGCGGCCGGCGGGCAGTGCGGGTGGGGTTCGGCGCGGTGCGCCGGTCAGGTGGTGACGGTGGCCGGTTCGTGGTGTACCGGGAAGTTGACGGAGTTGGCGATGAAGCAGGCGCGGTGCGCGTCGGCGTGCAGGGCGGTGGCGGTGTCGGTGGTGGCCGGGTCGGCGACGGTGACCTGCGGGTGCAGGACGACCTCGGTGAAGTGGCCGTTGCCGGTGGCGTCGGTGGTCATGGTGCCGGTGGCGTGGTCGACGTAGTCGGTGACGACGACGCCGTTGACGGCGCAGAGGTGCAGGTAGGCGAGCATGTGGCACTGGGACAGCGCGGCGAGCAGGAGCTGTTCGGGGTTCCAGCGGGTGGGGTC
>NZ_POTY01000520.1 GCF_003236315.1 Micromonospora craterilacus | reverse complement strand
GGTTAGGGGCGGAGGGGGGCGTTGCAGGCGGCGACGAGGGCCTGCCGGCAAGCGGCGGTCAGCGGGCGTAGGGCGGCGTCGCGCTGCTGGGCCTCGTAGTTGTTGACCGCGCCGCCGGGTGCCGCGTGCCCGGCCAGGGCGAGCACCCGGTCCAGTACGGCGGCGCGGGCGAACAGTCGGCGGGCTCGCGGGTCGAATCCGGGCGGCAGGTCGGTGGTGCCGTCGGGGCGGCGCAGTGCCTCCAGTGCGCCGGCCAGTTCCGGGCGCCACTGGGCCACGTCGAGCCGGGTGAGCGCGGCGGTGGTGTCGGCCAGCGCGGCGGCCAGTTCCGCCTCTGCCTCGGCGGCGCCGGGCAGGGTGAGCGACGCGGCCGGGGCGTCCGCCGGCAGCGGGTAGACCCGCCAGAGCACCGTCTCGAAGGTGTCCCCGGAGCCGGAGGTGTGCACCCGTACCTCGGGGATCAGGCCCAGCCCACCGGCGATCACCGCCTCACCGGCGAGCAGCGCGGCCCCGGCGAAGTCACCCGGGCCGGGCAGGCCACGCGGGTCGCCCGGTGCCGGCAGCACCAGGCGGATCTCGTCCGGCGAGAGCTTGGCCAGGGTGGGCAGTGCCTCCCGCAGCGGCACGTCCGTCCAGGCGCCAGGTGCGTCGGCGACCAGGTGTTCCTCGTCGCCGGCGACGGCGTCTGAGACCTCGTCGAAGGGCACCAGCCCGGCGCGCCAAGCGCGCACCCAGGCAACGAACCGGCTCGACCGGCGCGGCGCAAGGATGGCCGCACCCGCAGCGGGGGTGGACATGCCGAAAGAGTACGTGCTGACGCCCGCCCCTGTCTCGACTGCCACGCCC
>NZ_POTY01000051.1 GCF_003236315.1 Micromonospora craterilacus | reverse complement strand
GTCATGGTCTGGACCGCCGAACTCCTCGCCCAGTTCCTCGACCACGCCGCCGAACACGACCCCGACCTACACGCCCTCTACCACTTCATGGCCTACCGCGGCGCCCGCCGCGGCGAAGCATGCGGGCTCCGCGACTCCGAAGTCCGACTCGCCAAACGAGAGGTCACCATCAACAACCAGATCGCCGTCCACGGCCACACCACCCGTCAGAAAGCCCCGAAAAGCAAAGCGGGCAACCGCGACCTCACCCTCGACGCCGACACCGCCGCGATCCTCACCACCTACCGCGCCCGCCGCGCCGCCCAACGGCTCAAGGCCGGACCCGCCTGGCCCGACACCGGCCTCTTCTTCGTCCGCCCCAACGGACACCCCTGGCACCCCAACCTCGTCACCAACCGCTTCCGGAAACTCATCCGGCGAGCCGGACTACCACCCATCCGCCTCCACGACCTCCGCCACGGCGCCGCCACCATCGCCCTCGACGCCGGCATCGACATCAAAGTCGTATCCGAACAACTCGGACACACCACCACCACACTCACCCGCGACACCTACCAAAGCGTCACCAAAGAACTCCACCACAACGCCGCCGACGCAGTCGCCGAAAGAATCAAGAAAAAGCGCCGCAGAAGCGCCTGACCCAGCCCACGCAAGCAACTGCCGGGTAACCACCCCACCCCGGGCAACAAGCGGCCCTTCGGCCGGCTACAACGACCACCGCCGAAAACACACCGACACGCCGAGGGAAGTGAACCAACCTCGCTTCTCAAGATTCGCAGCCGGCGAGCACCAGCGGCGCGAGGTGCCCGAGCGGTGGATCGAGCGTTGACCGAGGGTGCACTTTATCGGCAGCCTTCTGACCGATTCGGATCCCGCCGTGTCGATCTTTCGATCCGTCGGGCTATGGTGCCGGTTGACCGAATCGGAGGGAATTCACCTTGGCCACCACCATGCGGGAGCGGACGGTTCAGTTCTACGAGATCGTCGATCTTGTGAACGCCGACCAAGTACGAGTCCACCAGCGCAACTGGCAGTCCGTTCTCCTGGAAGTAGGAAACGCCAAGCTCGACGAACGCACCCATACCACCCCGGATCAGACTCTGGTCGGCACCGTCCACGGGTCGGAAACCGACGGCGATCACCTTCTGCTTCACAAGGTCAAACGCGAGGGCGAGTGGCTCTCAACCATGAACATGGAGACGGGTGAGTGGCGCGAACTCGAACTGCGGGCAGCTGAGGGGTACCTCGACACCACCGTGATCGCGTTCCTCGGGTTCGGAAACGTGATCGGGCTAATGCAAGGCTCGGTCTCCGCACCATCGCATAAGTCGCTCGAGAACTGGATCAACGGCCTTCAGATCTTCACGAGGCCGATCCTCGTCAGGGCCCTGATGACGAGAGCAGAGGTCGAGCGACTCGCCGTCGCGAGCGGAGCCTCCCGGATTGAGATCAGACTGGGAGCCCACAAGGCGGAGGCTCTCAGCAAGAAGGACGGTCGGCTCGCCCGGATGCTTCGCACAGCAGCCCAAGACTTCGGCGACGTCAAGATCACCGTCACCATCAGCGTCCCGCGTGGCGGCGGCAGGGACGACGAACGGAGAGTCCTTCGCGAGGAGCTCAGCGAGTTGGCCGACGTTATGCCGGACGCTGCCGAGGTCGCGAAGGCCAACCTCGTCTATGCCAACGCGGAGGGCGGGGAGTACGTCCGGCTCTCGGAGTTCGTTGAGCACCACATCACGGCCAAACGCAGGGTGCCAACCGTTGATGATCAAGGAAATTCGGTCCGGATTCTGTCGGCCGTCCAGGTCATAATGGGGGCATCGGCCGAGCATGAGGACGAACTGCGTAGGGCAGCTGGCGTGCAGGACTGAGACCAGGAGGCTCCCATGTCCAAGCCCTCGATGATCGACAAGGCCACCGATGTCAGGGACTGGTTCTCGGATCACCCCGGGTTCGACTTCGTTGCCGCCGCCGTGATCGTGGGAGCCCACGCAGCTGTCGTGACATGGGGGAAATTGGGGGACTTCCTTATCTGGCTCGACTCCGACCGCCGGGCCGATCTCTACGCTCAGTCCGCAGCCGTGGTTGCCACGTTGGGTGGCCTCGCCGCGATTGGGCTAGCCATCTACCAGTCCGCGAGCGGGGACCGCACCAGGGCCATACGGGTGCTGTACGGGCGCGAGCTGCGAAAGAACTGGCGAAGCCTGTTGGTCATGGCCGGCGTGTCGGCCGGCGTCGCCTTCCTGGCCATGAGCCTTGATCATGACGGCGACCCGCTCAACGCGAGATTCCTGTTCGAGTTCGCGATAGCACTGGCGATCGTAAGATTCGGGCGGCTGGTCTGGATCTTCGACCGCATCCTCAACATCGCTGATCGTGACCTTGCCGATGCTCCGCGGCCTGAACCTGCGCCCCTTTCCTCCCGCTGGTCTTCATCCACAAAGTAATGTGCAACGTTGTAGCAGCTCCTCGACCTACAGCCGGCCGTGGCGACCTTGGTGGCACCAGCCTACGGGCGGCGACCGGCGGGACCAGCCCGGACCTGTGGATAGGGCGGCTCATCAGGGTGGGACGGCGGGCCACCGCTGACGGCGTTGGTCAACGCCTTGGCGCAGTTCGGTGCGGAGATGGCCTGCGGTGCCCAGCCGATCACCCGTCGCCCGTCCTTAGTTGAGGGGAAGTAGGTGATGTCACCGCACCGGCGGGTGTCGACATCGCCGGCGGATGTGGTGAAGTCCCGGCGGATCGGGTCCGCCAGTGCCGCTGTCGTCGGCCACGGTGGATGCCGCGCCACCGCCTCGGTGTCCGGCCGCACAACCCGGCGGTTCTTATCAGCCCGGGTGGACATCGGAGTTGGCTCGTGGATGGCTTCTCCTACCAACATCGCTGCCGACGGCCACGGATGTGACGCACCAGAAGCTAGGAGCTAGTCGGGCCGAGCAGGGGCTCGATGATCACATAGTGACAAAGATGTTGTAAGAGCTCGCGCGGATAGGGCGTAGGTCAAGGGCACCGGGCAGGGCGACCGTCCCACCTGTAACGAATCCAGGACTGGCGGACCAGGCGGCGGATGATGATGATTGCGCTGGCCAGTGCGACCCATGCATTCTGCACGATCCCCCGCCGGTCAGTCACCTTTGCCAGCGTCGCGAAACCTCGGTTGTGCCATGAGTTGGTCCGCTCGACGACCCATCGATGAGTGCGATTGATAGGCAGGAAGGTTCCTCTGGGAGTGATGTTCGGGGTGCAGCCCAGCTCGGCGAGCAACTCTCGGGTCCCGGCCGAGTCGTAGCCTGCGTCGAGATGGACGGTGATGGCCTCCGGCAGCCGGAACCCGAGCACGGCGAGAGTCTCGAGCGTGGGACGCAGGAGCGGGGAGTCGTTCCGGTTGGCCCCGGCCAGGACCCATCCGACCGGAATACCGCCACCGTCCACGAGCACCGATCTCTTGAGGCCTGACTTGCCGCGGTCGACAGGGCTGCGGCCCGTGTTCTCTCCTCCGCACGGTGCTTTGACGATGCACCCGTCGACCACGAGATCGTGCAGGTCGAGACCGACGGCCTGGTCGTAGGCCTCCAGGGCCAGGTGGTGGAGCTGCTCGAAGACGCCGGCGCGGATCCATTCGTCGCGCCGGGCGCGCATCGTGGTGGCCGAGCAGGACTCGTCAGCGTGCTGCTGATAGGTGCCGCCCAGGACGAGGCGGGCCAGGAGCTTATCGAAGACGACCCGGTCCGGGATGCGGGGCCGGTGGCAGCCCAGCGGGTGGGTGATGTTCCGTTCGGGAAGCAGCGCCTGGAACTGCTCCCACAAAGGGTCGGTAATGAAGGTGGGCAGGACGGGCATGCGGTCTTCTGATCGTCGTCGGCAGAGCGAAGGGGCAGGCCGCCGCGCCGCAGCCGTCGGGCTGCGGCGGGGCGGCTGCGCTGCTACTCGGCCTGCGGCTGCGCCATCGCGGCGGCCGGGGAGCCGCTGATGACCGCTGCGCCGACGATCAGCCCGGTGACGGCGAGGGCCGCGGCGATCAGGAACGGGTCGCCGGCATGCAGGGCCGGGGCGAACCCGACACCCACGTAGATGGCTACGCCGGCTGCTCCTCCGAGCTGGTCGGCTGCTCGCTGGACCCCGGAGGCGATCCCGGCGTCCTCGTCAGTGGCCCCGCTGACAGCGATGTACTGCAGCCCCACGAGCCCGAAGCCCATGCCTGCTGCGATCAGCAGCATCGCCGGAAGCAGCCACGCTGCCCCGCCACCCATAACGGCCACGAGCGCGACCACTGCCATCGCACCTGCAGCAGCCGCGAGCCCGGTCAGCACGCACGCACGTGCGCCCCAGCGTTCCAGCAGCTGTCGGCGTACGGATTCCGCTACAGAGTCAGGTACGCGCTGACGTACAAAGATCCGCCCGCCCCGAGAAACAGCGTGACACTGGACATCGGCCCACCAGCCTCCGTGCCAAACGCCTACGCTCAGTTACCAGCACGCAGTCGGCCGACGCCCGGATCGCGGCATGTGCGTGCGCCCGCAGAGCTGTGCCGTCCCGTCTCAGGCTAGGGCCAGCATCCACTCCACGCCGTGGCGGGCGGCGGCGATGCCTGGCTCGCGGGATTGCGCGGTGAAGACGAGTACGCGGCCACCCTTGCGCGGGTACAGGTACACGCCCTGCCACCACGGTTCGCCCTCGTGCTCGTACGCCAGCTCGATGACCTGCACGTCACGGCCCATCTTGCGGCGGGCGACAACCGTCTGGCCCGGGGCGATCATCACATCCGGGTCGGCGATGTACACCGGGCCCTGCACGGAGATCGACGCATCGTGTTCCCCGACGAGGCAGTATGGGGCGACGGTCGACTCGACGCTGAAACCGGACGGCCAGACCGCACTGAAGCTGCTGGTCTCGATGACCCAGAACGGATGGTCCGGGCCGGGCTCCACGTCGACGATGCCGGGTGCGGAGTACGCGTCCGCTGGGTCGACGAGCGCCTTTGCCGGGCCGTCCGCCCGCCAGTTCGTTACAACCACAGCGTCGGATGCGGCGTCGGAACGTTCGAACGTGTATGGCCAATACGGCACCAGCACCACGCCGTAACCGGCGAGGCGGGCCAAGACGTGTCCCATGGGCGCGCACTGTAGTCATAGCAGCGCACCGATAGTTTCCCAGCCCTCCGCATTCACGGGGAGTACGGCACCTGACACGGGCTGGGACGCCCGCCGAAGGGTCTGGCCTGTTTCCTTCAGCTTTGACTACGTACGCGCTCATCGGCAGATCCGGACGCCGCCAGGAACAGTCCGCCGTCACCCAACGTGATTACTGAGTCGTTCGCGTCCCGACGTCGTTTGGCTCACTCGCGCTCTCGGACGCCGATCATCGCTATGTACGTCCAGGCGTACGTTGCTCTGCACTGGTGCCTGTACGCCGACAGCAGCCGGGGCACGAGCACCGAGGCCGCGATCAGCGCCACCGCCAGCGGCAGCATCGTGAGACCGGCCCCCAGCGGACCGATGCCGAGCCTGTCCTGCAGGTAGAAGGTGAACAGCAGGAACGAGGTCGACAGCGCGCCGCTGAGCAGCATCGTCGTCAGGTTCGCACGCACCCGGGCCCGGTCGGCGAAGAAGGCCAGCGGAACCAGCGGATTCGGCGACCTCGACTCGACCCGCACGAACCCGACAGCGGCCGCCGCTGCACCAACCAGTGCAGCCAGGCTCACCCTCAGGCTGGTTGCGGGCTCGCCCGCCTCGACGGCGGCGTAGACGAACAGCAGCGGGCACGCGGTCAGCAGGACCGCGCCCGGCAGGTCCAGGCGGACCCGCTCCCGCGAGGTCGGCCGGTCGGCCGGGACCAGGAGGAGCGCGGCCACGGCCACGACCAGGATGAACGGCACCGAGATCAGGAAGACCCAGCGCCAGCCCAGGTGGGCGGTGATGATCCCCGAGAGGGCGAACCCGAACACCAGGCCGCAGCTGGCCACGGCGGCCCACACGCTCAGGGCGCGCGACCGGCACGGGCCCTCAGGGAAGAGCAGCACGATGGTCGCCATCGCCGCGGGAAGCGCGAGGGCCTCGCACGCTCCCTGGAGCAGGCGCGCGGCCACCAGGACCGAAAACGAGGGGGCCAGGCCCGCCAGCAGGGAGGCCGCGCCGAACAGGGCCGTGCCGACCAACAGGGTGCGGCGGCGGCCCAGCAGGTCACCGAGCCGGCCGCCGAGCATCAGCAGCCCACCACCGGTGATGGTGTAGCCGACCACGACCCACGTCAGCGAGTGGCCGTCGACGCCAAAGTCCCCGCCGATCGAGGGCAGCGCGATGTTGACCACGGTCACGTCGACGGCGATGAAGAACTGCAGCATGGACATCGCGCACAGCACGAGCCATGCGCGCACAGGGGCGGGACTCTGCCCGCGAAAAGAAGAGGAAGTGCCTGAAAGCATCGATTGCTCCGTCGCTCCGAAGAGTTACCGAGCAGCACAAAGGGCCGCTCCGGACTGATCACGAAGCGGATGGACGTTCCAGGTGAGGTGTTGCTGTGAGCCGGACGTCCCGCCGCTAGCGGGACGTCCTGGTCACTGCCGCGCAAGCGGCCGAGCACGAAGCGCCTGACATGCGGCAAATGCTAGCAGCAGGCACCTGTGGCCCCGTGCAAGCGTCAGCGCCTATCCGCGCGACCTCTAAGCCAAAGCTGATCTACAGGGCAACCCCACCATCGCACGTCGCGGCTCGTCGATGATGCCAGCGGTGTCCCGTTGCGGCTACGTAGGATCTCGTATCGACCGCAGTACGCTTGTGTGGGACATCCGACGCACTGCGGTCCGGCTCGGGCGGCCCGAGCGCAGGAGGACAGAGCGGGCAATACTGACACTCGTGCCACGGTTAAGACTCAGGTGGTGGCGTTGCCGGCGGGACGCAGACATCGTAGTTCGATACCCTCAAGAGATGCCCTCCGCTGAGCCGGCCTACTTCGACCCGCTGTCTACAACAGATCTAACCAACACGATCTGTGAACGCTTTGAGCGTGAGCGCACCCGACCACTGATCAACGAGTTGCCATTCTTCGAGGGCTCGGGCCTCTACGCGATCTACTGCATCGCAGAGGGGTCGGATCTATACGACCCGCTTATCCCCTTCGACATTCCCGTATACGTCGGTAAATCACATTCTCACAGCAGCGCCACCGGGAAGCCGGCGAAAACTTCCCATCCACTCTGGTTACGAGTGGGGCAGCACCGCAAGTCAATAGGCGAAGTCGAAAGCCTCCGACTTGAGCAGTTTGGGATCAGGATTCTCCGCACTCCGGATGTACACTGTGATCTTGGCGAGAATGGGCTACGCGTCGGCTTTCAGCCGGTATGGAACAGCGAACTCACTGGCTTTGGCAGCAATGAGCAGGGGTCGACCACGAGAAGCAGCGCCAGGAGCCGGTGGGATACAGTTCACCCCGGGCGGCGACGGTCGTTCGGGGCCGAACCTCATGACCCGGAGGCCCTAAGGACAGCGGTACGCCAGCGCGTAGCGAGACAAGTCGCCAGTTGCCATCTGCTCCCCTGGCGGGCCCACATGCTCGGCCCCTCGTCTCGGTCATGCTGAGTCGGCAGCCTACCCTGTCATCCAACCTTTCGGAAACTCGCCGACCCTGAGGATGGGTCGGCGCCAGCCCATCCCGAGGCGTCAATTTCCGCGAGTCTGGCGAGTTCCACTCGCTTCTGCCGTTCCGCCGCCGCGGACGCGTAAGACGTCGTCTCATGGCTCAACGGGAACAATGAGAGGACGATCTATTGTTGCCTGGGCAGGCATGGCGACAGTGCGACTACCCGCGAAAGAAGGCGAATCGCCTCGGAATACGCCACATCCGATGATCAGCGCGCCAATGGTCTGGCGGATATTCAGAAGTCGGAGAGTCGGGTCGGCGTGGGGTGCGGGTCATCTGAGCCAAGTCCTGCCATTTGCGACGCGGAACGTGATCATGCTGCTTTCCCCTCGACGGCCCCGGTAAGCTCCCAGCGACTTCACCGCCGCCGAGAAGGACGAAGCATCCGTCGAGGCCGGCAATTGCCACCGGGTCGGTTGTTCTGAACACGGACAACCCACCAAATGCCGCGGCACATCAGCTCGTCCTACGGCATGGTCGCTGACGCGAGTCGGCGTCGCAGGTCCTCGACGACAGCGAGGGCCTCTTCCTCCTCGACGTCGCCGGCCCACCGCTGGCGCCAGGCCGAGCCGTCGGCGAGCACCACATCGAGGGCCCGCGCCGCCAAGTCCAGCAGCGACGGGCTGACCTGGATGTCTCCTCGTCCGAGGAACCACGGGGCGTAGGCCGAGTTCGAGGTCGGCGTGCCGGTGAGCGACTGGAGCGCGGTCGCGGCGGCGGCGACCGCTCGAGCGGCCTCGCCTGCGGTCGGCTTCGGTCCCCGTGCCGCGGCCGCCGCGAGGGCCTGCCGCAGATACTCGGTGCGTTGTTCGGGTGCGCTGGCCTCCAGGGCGCCGCACCACTCGACCGCGTCGTCGTTGTCGAACGGACCGAGATGCCAGACCGCCATCGCACCTCCCTTGCCCCGCGTAACCACACCACACTCACGGCGTCGACCACGTGCGGGATCGGCCGTTCGTTCGCCCACACCGTGCCGGGTAGAACGGCGACGCGCCCAGAGCCTATACCCATGATCGACAACTCCGCGGTACGATCCGGTCGTGTCTGAGCCGCCAGAGAAGCCAATCAGGGACCGCACCTCGGTGGAGCTCTTCGCGGGTGGCGGCGGTTTGGCGATGGCCGTCCATCGCGCCGGCTTTCGCCCTCTTCTGGTCAACGAGCTCGTCAAGTACGCGTGCGAGACCCTCAAGGCGAACGCGGCCACCCCACGGGGCGAGACCGAACATATCCCCTCACCTGGTGAGCGGTGGCCCCTGGTCGAGGGAGACGTACGCGACGTCGATTTCAACTACTTGTGGGACCGCGTTGACCTGCTCGCCGGGGGGCCGCCCTGTCAGCCCTTCAGCCTCGGTGGCGTCGCCAAGGGCGACGAGGACAAGCGCAACATGTTCCCGGAGATGTTCCGCGCCATCCGCCAGCTCCAGCCCAAGGCCGTCATCTGCGAGAACGTGCGCGGCCTGTTGCGTCCGTCCTTTAAGCCCTACTTCGACTACATCGAGCGTGAGCTGTGTCTGCCGTTCGAGGAACGCGACGACGACACCACGTGGCGCGAGCACGACGAGGTGCTACGGAAGCGACTCGACGAGGCGCCGACGGACCCGAAGCGGCGGTACGAGGTCGTCACCACGCGGGTCAACGCCGCCGACTACGGCGTCCCCCAGGTCCGCAACAGGATCATCATCGTGGCGTTCAGGTCCGACCTCGGCGTCGATATCAACCGCTTCAAGGAGGCCGTGCGCCCGCGATACTCCGAAGCGGCGCTGATCCGATCGATGCTGGACGGCTCCTACTGGAAGCGGCATCGGGGCGTCCCCGCCCATGTGCGTCGACGCGTCATGTCCCGACTGCCGGACACACCACCCAAGGCTGACGACGACACGCTTCCATGGCGCACCCTGCGCGACGCCATCAAAGGACTCGACGATCAATCCCGCCTTCCCCAGGTGCCGTGGGACCGACTCGACCGACGGGAGTACCACCTCGGTGGCGTCACCGACCACATCGGCTGGCCGGACGCGCGTATCTACGCGGGCCACACTCCGAACGAACTCGACCGACCAGCCAAGACGGTCAAAGCCGGAGTACATGGGGTGCCCGGCGGGGAGTCCGTTCTCCTGACCGACGACCCACTACCCGAACCCGTCGAGCGGGCTGCCTATCCCTACCGCCACCGCTACATGACCGTACGCGAGACAGCGCGAGTCATGACCTTCCCCGACACCTGGAAGCTCGCCGGCCCCCGCGGTGAGCAGATGCGCCAACTCGGCAACGCCGTCCCCGTCATGCTCGGCGAGTTCTTCGCCCGAGCCATCGCCACAGCCCTTGACGAGGCCGAGAGCCAGCCGTGACGCCATCGGCGCCGACCGAACAGCACTGGGCGGACAAACCACCAGAGCCGAGGGCGTGGAAGGGACGAAACGGCCGTAGCCGCCGAGCGGCCGCGGCCGAGCAGGACCGAGCCGCGGGCGGAGCGGACCGCCGGTGGGTCGACCTCGGCGACGGACGCCGGGCACGAGCCTCCGTCGAACTCAAACTGCTACCGCGCACGCGGCGAATTCGCGCCTACCTGCGTTGGTCGGATCGTGGTCGCTCACCCGCCCGCTACCTTGGGCCGGTCGAACACGCCAGCCGGGCGGAGAATCTCGCTGAGGGATGGCGACTCGCGTGGGCGCGGGGGTTCCTCGTGGCACCGGACACCGCCCAGACCTCATGGGCGAAGAGCCCGGCGGTAAGAGCGGTGATGCGTGCCAACAAGGGCCGCGACACCGGCCCAGAACGGCGAATTCGTACTCTGCTCCACAAGGCGGGCCTGCGATACCGGGTCAACGCTCGCCCACTACCCACGCTGCGACGCACCGCCGACATCGTGTTTCCCACCGCTCGTGTCGCGGTGTTCGTGGACGGCTGCTACTGGCACGGATGCCCCGACCACTACCGTCCCGCTCGAGCCAATGATCAGTTCTGGCGCGAGAAGATCGACGGGAACCGCGCCCGAGACCGGGAAACGGACCGACTGCTCGCCGATGCCGGATGGGTTGTAGTCCGAGCTTGGGAACATGAGGACCCCGTTGACGCAGCCGAACGCATCGGTCAGATCGTCCGCCGAGCATCGCATGAGCGGCGGGCCGCACGACCGGCCTGAGGTACGGGCGACACGCTGTGGTCGGCACCGATGTACCTACCGACGCGGCGGGGCAGGACATCATGTCGTCCGGCCCGGGATGAGGAGTAGGTCGCCGGATTGCGGCCAGAGGGCGGCGACGGCCGTGTGCCAGAGCCAAGGTTTGGGGTGGCGTTGACATCTAGATCTAGACTTCGAGTTCCACGATCCGTGGGCAGAGGACGCCCGCCACGTCGGCCACACGGTCCCCGCGCTTCTCGAGCGATTCATCGCCGGCAGCGTCCACAACTCGTTGACTCGGGAGATTAGCGACCGATGACCGCTCGGCTCAGCAGCCTCAACCTCACGCCGTCGCCACGAATCTTGGAGATGATCGCCGAGGTCGACCTGCAGCTTCATCAGTGCCTCGGGGAGTTGATCGACAACTCGTTGGACGAGCTGATCGAAGCCTCTATGCGAGACCGATCGCTGGAGCCTCGGATCGACATCACGCTGCCGACCTCCGGCGCGGCCGGTAAGTCATCGGTCATTACGGTGGGCGACAACGGTCGGGGCATGTCGCCCGAGCGGCTGCAGCGGGCGCTTAGCGCCGGCACCTCAGGCAAGCAGCGCTTTGGCAGTCTCGGCCTGTTCGGCATGGGGTTCAACATCGCCACGGCGCGTCTCGGAGCCGTCACCGAGGTCAGGACCGGGTGTCGGGGTGACGATCAGTGGGTGATCGCGACGATCGATCTCAGGGCGATGCAGCGCGAGTCCACCTATCAGGTCCCGTTGCGTTACGAGGACAAGTCGCGTGAAGAGCACGGCACGCTGGTCACCGTGACCAAACTTCGCGAAGACATGGTGACTCGGCTGAAATCCACCCGCGCGATCAAGGAGACGATGAGCCTCTTGGGGCGCGTGTACACGTACATGCTGCGGGATCCACAGGCTGGCCACTCGGGCGCCGAGCTTATGGGTGGGGCCAATCAGCGCCTGTACGTCAACGGTCGCGCGGTCGCGCCCCACCTTCCATGCGTCTGGGACCCAAGCCGTTCCGTGCCCTATAAGGGCTCGGACGTCCACGCCGGCATCAGGATCAACATTCCGCTCACCAACGCGTACGCCTGCATGAACTGCGGCCGCTGGTACAGCTTGGCCCACGAGGAGTGCGTCGACTGCGAGAGTACCGACATCGAGGAGCGGGAACGGCGGATCTGGGGCTGGCTCGGCATCCAGCGGTACGCCGACAAGTCCGACTTCGGACTGACATTCCTGCGCCACGGCCGGGCGATCACGTACCAGGACAAGTCCCTGTTCAGTTGGGAGACCCCGGACGGTGACTTTGAGCTGGAGTATCCGGTGGAGCTCGGGATGGGACGGATCGTCGGCGAGATCCATCTCGACCACGCGCCGGTAAACGTGCGGAAGAACAACTTCGATACCTCATCACACGAATGGCGTTTCATGGTCGAGAAGATCCGCGGGCCGGAGCCTCTCCGGCCGCAGATCGCCATGCGTCTGGTCGGACGCGAGAACGCATCTCCGTTGAGCCGCTTCTTCAACGCCTACCGCGAGAACAAGCCGGGAGTTCGTTACCTCGTGCCGGGTAACGGCACCACCTCGATCCATGAGACCGCCAAGGGCTGGGCGAGCAAATTCCGCGCCAACGATCCCGAGTACCTCACCGATGAGAAGTGGTACGAGGCCATCGAGACGCACGAAAGGATCAAGAACGGTCCGCCGCCCGGTCCGCCGCTGCCGGCGGCGGCGGACGATGACGACTGGCTTGACGACGAAGGCCTCGGTCACCTCGGCGGGGAAAGGGACGAGCCGGCCGATGAGCCGGAACCGATCACACCGGAGACCGAGGAAGAGCGGTTCGCGCGGTGGCGATCCGCCGCGACGCTCTTGCCGGACACGGACCGGGAGGTGCGCATCGGCAACGCGCAGCCCGTTCTGCGTGTTTACGTCACGTCTGGAGTCGAACTGAGCATGGACGGCCAGAGACAGCCGTCCGCCATTCGGATCGTCGCCGGCGAGATCGAGATCTACGTCGACGCCGAGGCGACACTCATCCGCCAGTACGGATGGTCACCGTTGAACCTCGCCCTGGTCTGCTGCGCGCCACGACTCAAAAACGTCTACTCCGTCGACGGATCCTTCGACAATCTGGTGACCTCGATCCTCGAGCAATTCCCCGACCGCCGGGTTGACGCCGCCGCTGTACGGGCTCGCGGCGACGCCCTGCTCGAGAACATGCGCGAGCGCCTCGCCCATCTCGCGCCGAAGAGTCCACACGCTTACTGGAGCGCCCTGTCCGCCGAAGCCAGGCGAGCCGCCGAGGCGATCGCGGTGAGCATCACGCCCGACGTCGACTGGAGCGGCGCGGTCGAAAATGGGGAGTTCGCGCGCTATCTCAGCGCGGAAGGCGTCTACGACCTGGTGACCAACAGTCCCGCCCTGGTGCTCGACGCCGCCTTGTTCCGGACCACCTACGCCTCCCTCAGCGAGGACACCCAGGCGGACCAGATCTCCCGGATCGCAGCACTGCTGGCCGACCTGCGAAGGATGGTCGCGGGAGCGCCCATACGTAAGACGCTGGAGCTGTCTCGGCTGCTGCTGACCGCTGATCTCCTCGACGACGAGATCGTCACGATATGACGAACTCGTTTCTCGACCCGGCGTTCCTGGTCGACGAGGGGCCGAAGGGCTTCACGCGGCAGCTCGAACGACTGCTTGGTCTCATCGCGTTCACCGAGGTCGTCAACGTCGACGGCCCAGGTGACAAGGGCGCCGACATCATCGCTCGCCTCAAGGGGCAGGACTGGGTCTTCCAGGCCAAGTGGAAGAAGTCGGGGTCAGTCGACTACGACGCCGTGGACGAGGCCCACACGGCGATGCGCCACTACGGCATCTACCGCGCGGTGGTCGTGACGAACAGGGCTTTCACCCGAAAAGCCCATGAGCGCGTTCAGGCGTTGCGCGACGTCGGAATCAACATCAGCCTATGGGATGGACGCCGACTCGCGACCGTCTATGACCGCGCCCCCGACAACGTCAAACCGTTCGACCTGCATCTGTACCAGGACCGCGCGGTGGAGGCCACGTGGGAGGCCCTCACCGACGTCGGCCAGGCTCTGGTATACCTGGCCACCGGCCTCGGCAAGACCGTCGTCGCCGGTCGAGTACTGAGACGCTTCCTGCTGGCCAACCCGGGCGCGCGCGTGCTGGTCACCGCACACATGATCGATCTTGTGGAGCAGCTGGAACGCGCCATGTGGCGTGACATCCCCAAACAGGTCCCCACGCGGCTCCTCCACGGTGACTCGAAGCCACACGCCTTGCCCGGCGTGACCTTCGGCGTCGCTCCGACGGCCCGCAGCTACGTCGAGTCCGGCTATTCGCCCGGCCTCGTCATCGTGGACGAGGCCCACCACGTCGGCGAAACCGGCAACTACGCCTCGCTGCTCGAACGTTTGCCCGAGGCAAAGCGGCTCGGGGTGACCGCAACGCCGTGGCGTGGCGACAAGTACGACATCGAGCGGACGTTCGGAAACCCGGTCGTCCGGGTGTCCATCTCGCAGGGCATGAACCTCGGCTACCTGGCCGACGTCAAGTACAGCGTCTTCGCCGACAACATCGACTGGGACTTCGTACGTGAGGCATCCGAGCACGGCTACACCATCAAAGACCTGAACAAGCGTCTGTTCATCCCCGAGCGGGACGACGCCGTCAAAGGGCACATCGAGAAAATCTGGGACCAGACGCCGAACCCCCGAGCCATCATCTTCTGCCAGACGATCGAGCACGCGGAGCGGATGCGCGACTTGATCGCGTTGCGTCCCGGATGGGAGCGGGCGGCGACGCTGCACGCGAACCTGAAGACCAGAGAACGACGCAAGCGGCTCTTGGGCT
This sequence comes from Micromonospora craterilacus, assembly GCF_003236315.1. Lineage (GTDB taxonomy): Bacteria > Actinomycetota > Actinomycetes > Mycobacteriales > Micromonosporaceae > Micromonospora > Micromonospora craterilacus. The sequence goes on along the minus strand of NZ_POTY01000051.1, from coordinate 16,718 downwards.
TCCGCTCCGGCGAGGTACCGATCCTGGTAGCCGTGGACATCCTCAACGAGGGCGTCGACGTCCCCGACGTCAACATCCTGTGCTTCACCCGGGTCACCCACAGCCGACGGATCTTCGTGCAGCAACTCGGGCGAGGCCTACGCCTATCGAAGGGCAAGAGCCGCGTGGAAGTTCTCGACTTCGTCAGCGACATCAGGCGCCTCGCCGAGGTCTACGACATGCGCGAACAGGTGTCCGAGGCCGAGATCGAACAGGTATCGGTCGGGCGCAATCAGTTCGTCTTCGAGGACCTGCGCGTGCGGGACCTGCTGGAACAGTGGATGGCCGACGTCGGGGATCTGGGTGGCGCCGACGACAGCGTACGCCTCGAGTTCCCACCCATTGGAGGAATCTGATGGCGGCGCTTCCACCCCAGGTACGGACCGAGGTCCTCATGGAAATCGTCGGCCAGATGGACGCCGCACGCTGGGAGGAACTATCCGCACCGGCCGCCACCGATATGTACAACCGCTTCGTGAAGGACCCGAAGATCGGCGGCAGACTGGCGCCGTTCATGACGGCGCATCAAATCAGGGTCTGGATCAAGGACGGGCCGGCGAAGGAGTATCGACGCGCGCTCGAGGGCATCGGGACGATCGCGACCTTCACGAAACGCACCTACCCCGGCCCAGCGTCCGTCGTCCGTCTCGCGCTCGGAGACCAGTGGTCGCCCAGGCCGAACACGATCGAGATAAAGCCCATGAGGTGCTTCGCCGACGGCCCCACCGGCGCGTCCAAGTTCATCATCTGGGGGCCGCTCACCGCCCTCCAAAGCCTGATCTGGAACTCCTGCTTGATCCGCGCCAATGATCCACTTCAGCCAATCACCGTGGTCATCACCAAACCCAACAGCGCGCCCCTGCCGCCCGCCGACTGGGAGTTGGTGAAAGCGCTCAGCGCCATCGTCAACGCCAACTGCCAGCAGATCACGTACGCGGTGAGCCGGAAGCCCGGAGACTAGGCTGCGGGCCGCACCTACCGCTCCACCCCCACGTCGAGCGGGGAACAGGCCGTGAAGCGGGTTCCGGGCCGCCGGTTACGGCCTATCGGCGGTGCTCGGTGCCGGACGGATAATGGTTGTTCCCCATGTCCTACGCTATCGAGGCACTGCCCGGTCTAGGTCATCGACGGATTCCCTCACGATCAGGACGGGCCTGTCTCTTTGTGACGGTGGTGGTTTCGTGACAATCGTGGAGCGTTTCGATACACCGCGTTTGACGGTGGTGGGCGCGGGCGGCCAGCCCGTCGGTGCGCAGGGCTTGCGTGCGTTGGTGGCCGATGGGTCGGCTGTCATCGCGATGGGGGGCCTGGTCGCCGGAACGTTTCTGACGGAGGCGGGCAAGTCGGTGATGACCGGTGAGAAGCCGGGCCGGGTGTGGTTCGTGGTGGCCGTCATCGTGGGTCTGGTCTTTATGGCGGTCGGCTTCTGGTTGAGACACCGGGCTCGGATGGGGCTGCGGGTGGGGATCATCGTGAACGCAGTGGATGTCCATCGCGGACGGGCCCGTGCCGAGCAGCGGAATCAACAGGCGGAGCGGTTCAGCCAGGGTTCAGCGGCGGTGACGCTCAAGGCGGAGATCGAGTTGTCGGGTGATCCCGTTCGTGATCGTGAACTGGTTGATCTGCTGGCGGAGGAGACGCTACGGGCCACGACGATCGCGGAGCGGCTCGCTCCGGACGCAGCCCACGTCAATGTGATCCCCACGATGCCGCTGCACGTGGCGTTCTGGTTGGGCGCGCGGCTGGGGTACACGCACGCCCAGCATGTCGCCGTGCATGAGCTTCGGCAGGACACGGGGTCTCCGGCGTTCTTCGCGGCGACGTCGCTGCGGGCGGTGGACGTGAAAGCCGCCCCGCTCACGGTGGAGCGGCTGGAGGCGATCGATGGCGGCGACATGACGAAGGTGGCGCTCGCGCTCGATCTGCAGAATCGCGGGGATCAGTTCCGGGACGCGGTGGTGAAGGCGTGTCGTGAGCGCGGCATCGGGTGGCTGCTGCTGCTTCGCAACGAGAACCGGCTGCTGAAGCAGGTCATGAAGACGTTCAACGGGGTCATCTCGCAGACGTGCAACGCGTGGGACACCGCGCCGTTGCCGGCCGAGGCGCGGACGGGTCACCACGCGATCTTCCTGAGCGGGCCGGTGGCGATCGCTGTGGCGCTCGGTGCCCGGCTGGCTGCGCCGACCCCCGGGCAGTGGACGGCGTACACCTTCAACCCTGTTGCGAACGTGTACGAGCCGTTCCCTGCTCCCCCGAACGGCTGACGTGGCGTTCCGCCAGTACGCCCAAGGCTGGCGGCCGGTCCTGCTGGCGGGGCGAGGTTGTCGTACCCGCGCCGTACCGTCTCGTCGGTGCTCGGCTCCTTCGGGAATGCGGGTGCCACCTACAGCGTCGTAGGAACTGGCCGTGACCCCACCCCTCGGCGGCCGTACCAGGCGCACCTGCCAGCCCAGGGAACGGAGAGCACATGGCCACGCTGGCCACCCACTTCAAGACGGCACTGAGCAACATCGAGCCGAACGAAGACGCCAAGAACGCCCAGTCGGCGCATGCCGAGGTCACGGCAGCGCTGGAGGCGGACGACCTCCTGGTGAAGCTCGGGGTCGATCCGCTGCTGATCGGCTCCTACGGCCGGCACGTGTCTATCCGCCGGGTCAAGGACGTCGACGTGTTCGCCCGACTGAGCAAGGCCGGTAAAGACCTGCGCCCCGGCAAGATCCTCGACCACGTCCAGGCTGTACTGGAGGCGGCGTTCCCCGGCCGGGTCACGCGCCAGCACCGGTCCGTGATGGTGGACTTCCCCGACTACGGCCTGTCCGTCGATGTGGTCATCGCCCGGCCGTGCGGGGATCACTGGGAAATCCCGGAGAAGATCGAGAAAGACGGGAACGCCCGGTGGGTCGAGACCAACCCCACCAAGATGGCCGAGCTGACGACGCAGGCGAACAAGGACTACCTGCTCTACGACGACGATCCCAGCAGCGGGGTCTACGTTCCCATGGTCAAGCTCGTCCGTCAGATCCGCCGGGTCTGGGTAGACGACCAGCCCGGCGGCTACTTCTTCGAAGTTCTCACGTATCACGCGTTCAGCAACCTCAAGCCGGACGAGACGACGTACGCCGGGTACCTGACCGTCGTGCTCCGCGAGATCGCCGACCTGCTCCTGGACATCGCCGACGAGGGCCTCGATGACCCGACGCTGGACGGCAAGAAGATCAAGACCAAGGCCACGCCGGAGCAGCTGGCTGCTGCGGCCGACCGAATCGCCGAGGCGGCGACGCTGGCCGAAGACGCCCTGGACGCGGAGGACTGCCCAGCCGCGGTGAAATGGCGTGAGCTGCTCGGCACGACCAAGAACACCACGACCGAGGAGTACGTCTTCCCGCTGCCGGAGTACTGCAACGCCGATGGCACCAGGAAGCGGACGTCGGCGGTGACCCGGGGCGCGTCCACCGTTCCGGCCGGGAGCGGCCGCTACGCATGACCAGCTCCTGGCAGAGCGACCTCGTCGCCGAAGCCGACTCCTGGCGCGCGCGCCTCGGGGAACTCGGCTTCGGCGACGACGGGCATCGGCTACGCGGCGACCTGGCGTGGCAGCACCCCGTCCACGGCCATGTCCACGCCCGCATCGAGGTGGAGCTGACCGATCGGTTTCCGTTCGCCGCGCCAGCGGTTCGGGTGCTCGACCCAGGAACAACGATGGAGCTGACCTTCCACATCGACCGGCCCGCCCTGCCAGGGCTTCACGGCAACCTTTGCCTCTGGGACGGCAGTGCCCATCCGGTCGACGCCGCACCATGGCGCGAACCCCAGGTTCTGCTAGACCGGGTGCGGAACTGGCTGGAACAGACGGCCGCGGGATGGCCGGACGACGATGTCTGCGACCTCGAGCGGTACCTGGTGCCGGACGCCGGCGCTTTCGTGCTTTACGACGCCGACCTGCTTGCCGGAAGAGTCGGGCTTTTCAAGACGGCACCGGGGCCCACACCGCGCACCATCGAGGTGACCGGCAACCGGCGGCCGGGGGTCATCGCGCCGCGGGGACGTCAGCAGCTACATCCGAAGGACCGTGGACTCGCGTGGGTCGATGATCTCGGCGAGGTCAGCTGCCCACCTCGGGAATGGACCGATCTCGCGCAGGCTCTCGGACGTGCCGATGAAGTCACTCGTCTGATCGCGCTCGGTGCCGTCGGCTATCTCCTGCTGAGGTACTCCCGCAACGGCCACCGCGCGGCCCTGGCTGTTGCCGTACAGCGCGGCGGCCCCGCTCCGTCGATCACAGCCTGCGAAAGCGCCGACACCAGCCTGGCCACCCGGTCGATACGTGCGGGTGACACCGCTGTGGAACTGGCTAATGTCCGGATCGCCGTGGTCGGTGCAGGCGGGCTCGGGTCTTTCGCCGCCGACATCCTGTTCCGCTCCGGCGTCCGCCGTCTCACCCTGATCGACGGTGAACGTCTGCGTCCCGGCAACGTCGTGCGTCACCTCGCCGGCAGTAACGACGCCGGGAAGTACAAGGTCACAGCTGTCATGGACCGGCTGGCGGCCACGGGCTTCGACGTCGGCGAGGTGGAGCGGCGGAACCGGGACATCACCCGGCTGGGCGACGCCGTCGAACTGGTCAAGACCCACAACGTGGTGCTCGACGCCACCGCCCACGCCGGCGCCAGCAGCCTGCTCGCGACGGCCGCCGACATCGTCGGCACGGGGACCGGTCACACAGTCATCTCCGCCTGCGTACAGCGCGAGGGCGACATCATCAGAGCTGACCGTTTCCCCCTGCGCCGCGCAGAGCAACACCTACCGGCCCTGACCAGCGAACCAGTCCGCGCAGGAGTACGGGAGGCCGGGTGCGGTGAACCTGTCTCGCGGACGCCACCAGCGGCGGTCATCGCCGCCGCCGAACTCGCTTGCCGGATGGTCATCGACGAGGCGACCCACCAATGCGCCCTGCCGGCGACTATGGCGGACGTTCGCCGGCCCCAGCCTGATCCGCCCTTCGACCGGCTCGGTCTGCTCACACCAGATGCCGTTTCCGTCCCGGTGGCGTTGTGACCGGCCCTGTTCCAGTGGTGATTCACGCCGACGCTCGTCAGACCATTAACGAAGCGGCCGGACGTGCCGCACCGCTGGAGGCCGGCGGTCTGCTTCTTGGGTGGTGGGACAGCGACAGGGTGATCGTCCGTTCTGCCGTCGAGGTAGTGGATCCGGCCGCCTCCGGCACCTCGTGGATCCGGCGCGAGAACCTTGCCCAGCAGGCCCTCGACCGGGCGATCGCCACTCTCGGGCACCCCTGGATGGGTTATGTCGGTGATTGGCACAGCCATCCGGCGCCCTGTGAGGCAAGCGCGCAGGACCTCAAATCCATCCGCAGCGCCTCCCGTGCCTACCCCCGGCCGCTGCTGCTCATCGTGCACCGCTCCGGCGGCGTCCTCGACATACGAGCGGCTCGTCGTGGCAGGTCACAGACGGTCCTCGAGGTCACTGCCTGAAGCTTTCCCCATCGCCAGAACCACCACCCCGCCGCACCCCGCAACGAATACGACCAGTTCCGCGCCATCCTCCACAACGCCACCCGCACCGGCCTCGCCGGCCAGAACCGGGCCGGCCACCCCGACTTGCTCAATACCTCATCGGCCGAGTTCTCTGGGTCGGTCATCACCACCCGGCACCCGCAGCCAAACTCGCCACGCTGCTGACCCACGCTCTCGCAGCACCGCAACTGACGCGGCGCGGCAACTTTGCCGGATCTGATAAGGACGCGTCGAACCGACCGAAGCACGGCCTGAGCAGGACTTACGCCCGTTCTGCTGATCTTCGGCAAGCGAGCACAGCAACGCGCGTGTGCGACCCACTAACACGAAAACAAAATAGGAACCCGCAGGTAGTCAGCCTTGGGGTACAGATAGAGCATCGTCTTAGGAAACCGATGCTCTATCCCCTGAGCTACGAGGGCGCGAGGGCCCAGTCTAGCGACCTGGGGTTCACCTGAGGTGGCAGGGAGAGGCCCACGTTCACCCAGCCCCTGTTCTCCCAGCCCAGGACCGCAGGTCGAGCACACAAACCTCAGTTCGCGACCGCCAGTCGGCCACCGTGACCTTCCGGTCGAAGGGCCGACCGAACGCCGACGCCGTCTCGTCTCCAGCGGGCCTTGTCATCGATAACGGCCTAGAGGGCGTTGACGCGCCTGCTCCAAGTCGCGTGGGAGACGAGTTCGATCTTTACGGTCGACGGCCGCAGATCGAACACCAGGACCCCGCATATCGAACATAGGTTGCCGCAAGTCGAAAGCGGATCTCCTCGCAGATCGAAAGCAGGTACGAAGTCGACGCGGTGCTCGCGAGCAGATCCGCCCACGCCGTCGGGATCGAAGTCAAAGCAGCCACCACCGTCGGCCCCGAGGACTTCCGCGGGCTACGCCGACTCGCCGACCGCCTCGGCGACGACTTCATCGCCGGCATCGTCCTCTACACCGGAACCTCGACGCTGCCGTTCGGCAACAGACTCCGCGCCCTGCCAGTCAGTGCCCTGTGGCAGGTTCCCGCCCCGTCGGCAGGCTGACCTCGCTCTCTTCACAGGTCGCTCCGGTCAGGGTGAGGCTCATCGATCACCGAGCTACCTGGCCTGCTGATCTTCAGCAGGCCAGCGCAGCAACACACCCGTAGCTTCCGTTCCTCGGCGGCGGTTACCGGTGCCACGCCTCGGCCGGTAGGCAGTCGGCGGCCGGCCTGCCGTAGATCAGCTTCCCGGTCGGGGTGGTGTAGCAGTGGGCGAACTGGTCCTCGGCTTGGAACAGCGGGCGCCGGTCGATCTCCACGCCCCGATCGTCGTAGCTGACCAGCTCGGGGCCGTGGTCGATCTTGAGTCGAGCGCCGGTGGTCATCAGGCCAAACGCCCCGCCGGAAAGGCGCGCAACCGTCGTACGGCCATCGCCGTGGTCGAGCACCAGTCGGGCGACGCGTCCGCTGACTCGGCCGCTGACGCTGACTTCCCCGCCGCCGGCCTCGGTGGACGTCAACAGGAGCCGCTGCACGGGACCGGGCAGCCAACTGCCGTGCGGCCATGGGTTGGTTGCGGCCGCGCCGGACGGTGCCCGGTTCGGCCCGGCCGACCGCAGGTCACAGGTGGCGTACCCGATGTCGTTCATGAACAGCACGAGTGCGCGGTCACCTCGTTCCGTCGCGACCGCAAGATCGGCCAGGGAGAGCGAGACCTGGCGCTCGCCCTCGGCTCGCCCGGCTGCCTCATAGGCGTTCCACCTGAGACATTGTTCGGCCGCCGTGCGCAGCGTGGGTGACAGCTCGCCGGGTCCCATCGCCAGCACCTGGACGTCCTGGCCGTCCGGCCGGTTCCACACCACCGCCGCCACGCCGGATGCCGCGACCAGCAGGACCAGCGCGGCCACCGCGACCCTCAGACGGGGCCGGGCTGGACGACGGCCCGTCGCGCGGAGGAGGTGCTCTCGCATCCTGCGCGCTGTTGCCGGCGGCAGGTTCCGCTCTGCGGGTGGGTCAAGGATCTTGTTCACCGAGTCTCCTCCTTGATCTCTTCGGGGATCAGGCGGGCCAGGCGGTTGCGGGCACGGCTGACCCGGGAGCGCACCGCCACCTCGCTGATCCCCAGCACCACCGCCGCGTCCGGGTACGAGACGCCCGACCACAGACACAACGCCACCGCCTCCCGCTCGGCTGGCGAGAGTCGGCGCACGACGGCCAGGATCTGGGCCACTCGCCGCTCGTCGTCCAGCCGGGCGGCCACCTCTTCGGCAAGATCGCCGTCGTCGTGCCGTTCGGGCGGCAGCCGTCGCAGCAAGGCCAGCCACCGGCGGGCCGACCGCCACTCCGAACGCACCGCGTTGGTCGCCACCACCAGCAACCAGGGCAGCGCCGAACCCTCCACCAGGCGGGCTTCGCCTCGGCGGCGCCAGGCGACCAGAAAGGTCACCTGCGTGACATCCTCGGCCGTCGACCACGACCCGGTCAGCCGGAACGCATGGTTGTAGACCGCGCGGGAGTACCGGTCGAAGAGCCGTCCGAAGGCCGTCTGGTCACCAGCGGTGATCGACGACCAGAGCTCCTCGTCCGACAGCCGTACCTGATGCGTCACACCACACTATGGCCGCCGAGGACATCCCTGTTGCAGCTAACGGATCGGCATCGCGGCCGGCAACAGCGGAAAGGGCGGCCACCGGCGTTCGCCTGGGCTGGCTAGGCTGCACGGATGGCAGCGTGTCCCGAGCTGACCAGGCCGCTCCCCCAGGCGGGGCGCGGTCACGGTCTCTCCGGGGCAACCCCGGGGACGCAACACTCACCCAGGCACCACACCACAGGTGCGTCGGCACGCTCCGCGAGCCTGTGCACCCGCACGGCCGGGCATCGTCGGGACGCGCTGCCCCCATCCGTTGGGCCGCCGTGACCACCGTCCATGCGCTCGCCACCGCGCTGGCCGACGCGTTCCTCGCCGAGGACAGCTGGCGTCGACCGGATCTGGTGCACCGTGGCGGCCTCGTCCTCGGGGTCCGGCGGCGGTGGCTGTGGCCGGTCGCCGACGCGGTCCTGGTCGCCTACCCGCGCCCACCGCGCGACCGACCCCGCGAGTTGGCCGCCTTCCTCACCACCCTCGACCCGCTGCGCGACGCGATCTCCGCTGCCCGCTGGCAAGGCCGCCCGATCGTCATCCGCACCCGGCCCGTGGCAGCGACCCGCACCGTCCGCCGCCCCTGGCACACCCCGCTCATCGACGACGTCGGTGCCCTCGCCGCGCTGCTGCGGCTGAGCGTCGAACACCTCGACTGGTACGCCGACCGACGCGCCATGAACCGCCGCGCCAGCGACCAGCGGCTGCACCACTACCGCTGCCGGTGGACCGATCGCGGACGACTCATCGAAGCACCCAAACCCCGACTCGGTGCCTTGCAACGACGGCTCCTCGCGGAGGTTCTGGGCCCGATTCCGGTGCACCCCGCGGCGCACGGCTTCGTGCCTGGTCGCTCCGCGCACACCTTCGCCGCCGCCCACGCTGGCCAACCGGTGGTCGTCCGGGTCGATCTGCTCGCCTTCTTCAGCAGCGTCCCGGCCACCCGGGTGTACGGGCTGTTCCGCACCGCCGGCCACCCCGAGGCCGTCGCCCACGCCCTCACCGGACTCTGCACCACCCGCACCCCGTCGAGCGTCCTGCGCCAGGCGCCCAGCGACCTGCCGCACCGGTCGGCCCGGCTCGCCGCGCTGCGCGCCGGGCACCTGCCCCAGGGGGCGCCCACTTCACCCGCGCTGGCGAACCTGTGTGCGTACCGCCTCGACCGCCGCCTCGCGGGTCTCGCCGACGCCTACGGAGCGACCTACACCCGGTACGCGGACGACCTCGCCTTCTCCGGCGATCTCAGCGCCAGCAGCCTCATCACCGCCGTCAGTGAGATCGTGCGGGATGAGGGTTTCCGGATCCACCCCGACAAGACCCGCGTCCGCGGCCAGGGCGACCGGCAACTGCTCGCCGGACTTGTCGTCAACGGTCGACCCGCGACGCCCCGGGACGACTACGACCGGCTTCGCGCCCTTCTCCACAACGCCGCCCGTACCGGGCTCGACGCGCAGAACCGCACCGGCCACCCCGCCTTCGCCGACCACCTTGCCGGGCGGGTCGCCTGGATCGGTCACCAGCATCCGGCCCGCGCCGCCAAGCTGGCCGCGCTGCTGGCCGAGGCGCTCGCGGCCCGGTGATCTGCCCGCACGGCACAGCCAGGCCGTCGTGCCGCACCAGCTGGGAATCCGACCGCAGGCGAGGCCGCCAGCCGCGGGCCAGGCAGCCAGCCGCCCGTGAGGCAGCCAGCCGCAGGCGACGCAGCCGACCGCAGGTGAGGCAGCCAGCCGCCCGTAAGGCAGCCGGCCGTCGAGGGTGAGCGCGACGGGTGCCATCACATCGGTGGGGCCGGCGGCTCGGGGGGCTTGCCGCGTGCCCGCTGCGCGTCGGCGAGCGCCACACCGGTCAGGACGACTGCGGCGGCGCTCATGACAGCCAGCGGCGGTGCCCGGAGCAGCACGGGAATGAGCGCCAGCAGCAGCCCGACGGCGACGATGCGGGACGGCGAGACCCGGTTGAACACCTCGTACTCGAACCGGGACCGGCCCACCATGTAGAGCGCTGGGCCGCCGAGGATCACCGGAAGCCAGGCGAACGGGGTGTTTCCGGTGGGCTGGGCGATCGTCAACTCGAAGCCGATCGCGGTGGTGATCACTCCGGTGGTGATGAGCAGGTGCGAGTCGGCGGCGGACGAGCCGATTTGGGCCGGTCGGCGGCTCTGTCGGACCGCCTCCGCGAAAATCTGGCCGGCCCGGTAGAAGTAGATCCGCCAGATCAGGATGGACGCGGCGATGGTGACCGCGAAGGCGGCGGTCGACGCCGGGTTCCGCGAGCCGGAGGAATAGGTCAGGCCGGTGACCAGCACCGCCTCGCCGAGCGCGACGAGGAAGAACTGCTGGTAGCGCTCGGCCAGATGTTCACCGGCGATGGACCACGTGTGCGGGGCCGAGCGGCCGAGGCCGGGCACCGGCCAGCCGAATCGGTTGGCCAGATATTCGATGACCAGGGCCGGCAGCCAGAAGAGCAGTCGGGCCCCGGACCAGGCGAAGATGAGGCCAAGTATCCACAGCACCGCGGTCGCCGAATAGGTGATGAATATCCGTAGCTCGAGCCGCTGCTGTTCATGGCCGCGTAGCGCGATCGCGAGTAACAGTGATCTGCTGAGCTGCGCGATCAGATAGCCGGCCACGAACGCGACCGCGTTGACGCTGAAGGCGCGCGGGATGGCCACTCCCATCACCATGCTGGCCACCAGCGCGATCAGCACGGTGGACTGCACGATGGGTTGATAGGGGTCGTAGCGGCTGGTGGTCCAGGCGCTCCCGTGCCAGACCGACCAGAGGGCGAGCACCAGGAACAGGGTCTTGGTGGCACCGGCGAAGACCGCCTCGGGCTGGTGGATGGCCGCCCTGCCGGTTAGGTCCTCCACCGCTCGGGCCACCACCCGGGTCAGCGCGAAGACGAACACCAGGTCGAAGAAGAGCTCCAGGAACGACGCCCGTCGCGTCGCCTCGCCCTTGTGCAGGAGCATGTTCGGATTTCGCGGCAACATGGTCCACCCGTCCGCGGGGTGCGGCCACCCCACTCAGGCAGTCTTAGCCCAATCCCCGGCCCGACGCGCCCACAACCGGCAGGCACCAGCCCTGACCGGGCGACGCCGCGAGGTCGGCGGCGGTCCGGGTACCGCCACCGCACCCCGGCCGGAGCGGTGCACCATACCCCTAGGGGGTATATGGTGTTGGCGAGGAGGCGATGAGATGTCCAACGACGCCCATCACCACGGCAGCAACCCGCCCACCGGCACCGACCCGCACCAGGACAAGCACGCCGGGCACGGTGGGCACGACAAGCACGCGGGGCACGATCCGGAGGTGTTCCGCCGCAAGTTCTGGTTGAGCCTGGTGCTGACCGTGCCGATCGTGGCCACCAGCCACATGGTGATGGACTGGTTCGGCTATCGGCTGGAGTTCCCTGGGATCGACCTGGTGGGGCCGGTGCTGGGCACGGTGGTGTTCGGCTACGGCGGCTGGCCGTTCCTCCAGGGCGCGGTACGCGAGATCCGGGACCGCGCGCCAGGGATGATGCTGCTGATCGCGATGGCGATCAGCGTCGCCTACGTCGCGTCGCTGGCCACCGCGTTCGGCGCGTTCGACCTGGACTTCTGGTGGGAACTGGCCGCGCTGGTCACGATCATGCTGCTCGGGCACTGGCAGGAGATGAAGGCGATCGGCCAGGCCCGGGGCGCGTTGTCGGCGCTGGCCGCGTTGTTGCCCGACGACGCGGAACGGCTCGGCCCGGACGGTGGGCCGGAGCGGGTGCCGGTGGCCGACCTGCGCGTCGGTGACCTGGTCCTGGTGCGGCCGGGTGGGCGGGTCCCGGCGGACGGGCAGATCGCCGACGGTCAGGCCGAGCTGGACGAGTCCATGATCACGGGCGAGTCGCGGCCGGTGTCCCGCTCGACCGGCGATCGGGTGGTGGCCGGCACGGTGGCCACCGACGCGGCGCTCCGGGTCCGGATCGAGGCAGTGGGCGACGACACCGCGCTGGCCGGCATCCAGCGGCTGGTGGCGCAGGCGCAGCAGTCCAGCGGCCGGGCGCAGGTGCTGGCGGACCGGTTCGCCGCCTGGCTGTTCTACATCGCCACCGCGACCGCCGTGGTCACCCTGGTGGTGTGGTCCACGCTGGGCAATCTGAACGAGGCGGTGGTACGCACGGTGACGGTGCTGGTAATCGCCTGCCCGCACGCGCTCGGCCTGGCCATCCCGCTGGTGATCGCGCTGTCCACGGCCGTGGCCGCGAAGGGCGGCATCCTGGTCAAGGACCGGCTGGCGCTGGAGCGGATGCGCACCGTGGACACGGTGCTGTTCGACAAGACCGGCACGCTGACCCGGGGCGAGCACGCGGTCGCCGGCGTCGCCGCCACCACCGGCACCAGCGAGCAGGACGTGCTCGCCGTCGCGGCGGCCGTGGAGGCCGACAGCGAGCACCCGCTGGCTCGGGCGATCGTGGCGGCTGCCGCCCGGCAGGGTGATCGGCGGACGGCGACCGGATTCCAGTCGTTGACCGGTCGTGGCGTACGCGCCGAGGTAGACGGCGCGAGCTACGCCGTCGGTGGTCCGGCGCTGCTGCGGGAGTTCGACGCCACGGTGCCCGACGACCTCGCCCGGCACCAGCAGGACTGGTCCCGCCGGGGTGCCGCCGTGCTGCACCTGCTTCGCCTGCCCGACAACCACGCCGACGGCCAGGCCACCGTGCTCGGCGCCCTCGCGTTGGAGGACGAGGTACGGCCAGAGGCCCGGCAGGCCATCGCCGACCTGCGGGGACAGGGCGTCCGCAAGATCGTGATGATCACCGGGGATGCCCGGCCGGTCGCCGAGGCGGTCGCCGCCGACCTGGGGTTCCGCTCGGGAGAGGACGAGGTCTTCGCCGAGGTGCTGCCGGCCGACAAGGACGACGCGGTGGCGGACCTGCAACGGCGCGGGCTGCGGGTGGCGATGGTGGGCGACGGGGTCAACGACGCTCCGGCACTGGCCCGGGCGAACGTGGGTATCGCGATCGGCGCGGGCACCGACGTGGCCATCGAGTCCGCCGGCGTGGTGCTCGCCTCGTCCGACCCGCGCGGCGTGACCGGGGTGATCCGGCTGTCCCGGGCCGCGTACCGGAAGATGATCCAGAACCTGGCCTGGGCCGCCGGTTACAACGTGGTCGCGCTGCCCCTCGCCGCCGGCGTGCTGGCCTGGGCCGGGGTGGCACTGAGCCCGGCGGTGGCCGCAGTGCTGATGTCGGCCTCCACGATCGTGGTGGCGCTCAACGCCCAACTGCTGCGCCGCGTGCGACTACGCCCGCCGGCGTGAGCTGGCCCGCCGAGCTGTCACCCGGCCGGGTAGGCGCGGGTCTCGGCGGCCTTGACCGCGGCCCACACCGGCTGGCCGGGGGTCAGCCTCAGCTGGGCGGCGGCGGCCGGCGTGACGTCGGCGGCCACCTCGATCGGGCCGGTGAGCTGGATCCGCAGGTTGTCGCCGTGGCGCTGGATGCCGGCGATGGTGGCCGGCCAGGTGTTGCGGGGGCTGCCGTCGGGCTGCCCTGGGTGCAGGGCCACGGCCGACGGCGGGAAGGCCACGAAGACCTCACCGTCGTGCTGGTCACCGGTGGTCAACCGGAAGCCGTCAGCGAGCAGGATGCTGTGCCCGGTGGCGCGGCCCCGGTACAGGTTGAGCCCGACCAGGCGGGCCACGTAGTCGGTGCGGGGCTGGGCCGTGATGGTGGCCGCGCTGCCCTCCTGGACGACGTGACCGTGCTCGATGATGACCAGCCGGTCGGCGAGCACGAGGGCGTCGAGCGGGTCGTGGGTGACCAGCAGCGTGGCTCCGGCGTGCGCGGCGAGGTGCTGTTGGAGCTGGGCCCGGGTGTCGAGCCGGGTACGGGCGTCGAGGGCCGCCAGTGGCTCGTCCAGCAGCAGCAGAGCCGGTGCGACGGCCAGCGCGCGGGCGAGGGCGACCCGCTGTGCCTGCCCGCCGGAGAGCTGCCGTGGCTTGCGGCGGACGTGCTCGGTCAACCCCATCCGCGCCAGCCACTCGGCCGCACGGTGTCGGGCCTGGTGCCGGTTCATTCCGTGCCGGCGCGGGCCGAACGCGACGTTGTCCAGCGCGCTGAGGTGCGGAAAGAGCAGGTAGTCCTGGAAGACCACGCCGATCGGACGCCGCTCGGTGGGGGTCCAGACCCGCCGGCCGGGGTGGTCGAGGTCGCGGCCGGCCAGGGTGAGGTGCCCGGCGGAGAGGGGAAGCAAGCCGGCGAGCGTACGCAGGGCGGTGGTCTTCCCGGCGCCGTTGGGACCGAGCAGCGCGACGACCTCGCCCGGGTCGATGGTCAGCGGCAGGTCCAGCCGGAAGGCGCCTCGGTCCACCACGAGGTGGGCGTCGAGCAGCGGCACGCCGAGGGGCGGCGCGGCCCCGAGCACGGTCTGGCCGACGGTCATGGCGCGCTGACCCAGCGGTCGCGGAGGCTCGCCAGGATCACCACGGAGACGGTGAGCAGAATGAGGCTGAGCACGATCGCGGCCTCCAGGTCGGTCTCCAGGGCCAGGTAGACGGCGATCGGCATGGTCTGCGTACGGCCGGGGTAGTTGCCGGCGAAGGTGATGGTGGCGCCGAATTCACCGAGGGCACGAGCCCAGCAGAGCACGGCTCCGGCGGCGATGCCAGGCGCGACGAGCGGCAGCGTGACGTGGGTGAAGGTGGTCCACCGCCCGGCGCCGAGGGTGGCGGCGGCCTCCTCGTAGCGGGTGTCGGCACCGCGCAGCGCCCCCTCCACCGCGATGATCAGAAACGGCATGGCGACGAACGCCTCGGCGAGCACGACCGCGGTGGTGGTGAACGGCAGGGTGATGCCGAACGTCTCGTCGAGCCACGAGCCGATCAGCCCGCGTCGACCGAAGACCAGCAGCAGCGCCACGCCGCCGACCACCGGCGGCAGCACGAGGGGGACGGTGACCAGGGCGCGCACCACGCGCCGGCCCGGGAACTGGACCCGGGCCAGCAGCCAGGCCAGGGGTACGCCGAGGGCGAGGCAGAGCAGGGTGGCGAGGGTGGCGGTCTGCACCGACAGCCGTAGCGCGGTGAGCACGCCCGGTTCGGTGAGCCGCTGCGGAAGGGTGGCCCACGGGGTGCGGACCAGCAGTCCGACCAGCGGCAGCACCAGGAACAGCAGCCCGAGCGCGGCGGGCAGCAGCAGCGCGACCGGTGTTCGGCCGGTGCGTCTGGTGCGCGTCGGTGGCACGGCCGTGGTCGGCCGCGCCACCTCGCCGTCGGTACGGGGCACCGGCTACGGCGCCTGGAATCCGGCCGCGGTGAGCACGCTCCGGCCGGTGTCGGAGAGGACGTACTCGACGAACGCCCGAGCGGCCGCCTTGTTGGCCGAGTCCTTCAACACGATGATCGGGTAGTCGTTGATCGCCCCGGCCGACTCGGCGAACTCGATGCCGTCCACCTCGGCGGCAGCGTCGGCCGCCAGCGCGTCGGTGCGGTAGACCAGCGCGGCGTCGACCTCGCCGAGCCGCACCTTGGCCAGCGCGGCCTTGACGTCCTGTTCGAGGGTGACCGGGGTGAGTGCCACCCCGGCGGCGTCCAGCGCCTTGCGCGCCGCTGCCCCGCACGGCACCTGTTCGGCGCAGAGGGCGACCTTCGCGTCGGGCTTGGTGAGGTCGCTCAGGCCGGTCACCCCGTCGGGGTTGCCCTTGGATACGGCGATGACGAGCTGGTTGCGGACGAACGTGGTCGGTTCGCCGTCGCCGTTGCCGGCGTCCGTGACCGTCTTCATGTTGGCCGGGGCGGCGGAGGCGAACACGTCGGCGGGTGCGCCCTGGTTGATCTGGGTCGCGAGGGCGGAGCTGCCGGCGAAGCTGAAGGTCACCTTCACCCCCTGGTGGGCCGCCTCGAAGTCCTGGCCGATCTGTTTGAACGACTCGGTCAGCGACGCGGCGGCGAACACCGTCAACTCGCCGCTCACCCCGTCGCCGCTCGCCGGTGGGTCGGCGGAATCGCCGCCGCAACCGGTCAGACCCACCACCGCGAGTACGGTGAACGCGGCCAGGATGGTGCGGAACCGTGCTGCTCTCACGCGTTGGCCCTCCCTCTACTCCCGACCGTCGTGATCGGCTTCTCCACGACGACCGTGGTTGACTTGATCACTGCGACGGCTACCGAACCGACCTCCAGTCCGAGGTGGTCGACCGCCTCGCG
Organism: Micromonospora craterilacus; assembly: GCF_003236315.1. Lineage (GTDB taxonomy): Bacteria > Actinomycetota > Actinomycetes > Mycobacteriales > Micromonosporaceae > Micromonospora > Micromonospora craterilacus. The sequence continues at coordinate 366 of NZ_POTY01000051.1, read as the reverse complement.
GCTCATCAGCGACACCAGCCGGAACGGGCCGGCCTGGATGTCCACCTGCGCCATCACCGCGTCCTTGACCACGGCGGTGACGATGCCGCGCAGCCGGTTGCGCGCCGAGGACGCCTCCGAGCCGCCGTCGGAACCACCGGCCTGGGCCCGGACGAACGTGGCGAGGTCGACGCCGTCGATCACCCGGTGGCCGTGCTCGTCCCGGCTCGCGGCGAGCCGCCCGGCGTCCACCCAGCGCCGCATCGTGTCCACGCTGACCCCGAGCAGCTCGGCCGCCTCGCCCATCCGAAACACCGTCACGCCGGCCATCGTAGTGCCCCGCACCTACGGCCAAGAACCACCAAACCCAGCCGCACCCTCAACCCC
>NZ_POTY01000519.1 GCF_003236315.1 Micromonospora craterilacus | reverse complement strand
GGGTGCCTGCGTGACGACTCAACTGTGGCGAGTGGAGAGCCTGATGCGGACGCTCAGCGCCCGTCGGCTTCGGACCCGGGTGGGGCGGGAGGAACTGCGCCGCGTACGGCGGGGTGTCTATGCCGACCAACCCTGCGGCGACGAGGACGAGTTGCGAGCTCTATTCCTCTGCCTTCCCGAGGGTGCCATGCTCGCCAGGCAAACTGCGGCCCGACGGTACGGCTTCGGCGTGTTACGCGACGATCTGGTGCACGTCCAGGTGCCGACTGCGGTGTCGAAGCCACGGCTGCCCGGGCTGGTCGTGCATCACTCCACCCTTCCGGTGCAGCCGCATGTCGTTCGTGGGCTGCCGTGTGTGCCGGCGGCGCGTTGCGCCGTCGACCTCGCGCGTACGGCGCGGCGTCTCGACGCGCTTCCCGTCCTCGACTGCGCGCTCAGGTCTGGCGCGGTGACCCCGGACGACCTGTTGGCCGAGGTGGGCCTGCATCGGGCGCTGCGCGGCGTACGCCAGGCGCGCGAGTTGATACCGATGGCCGACGGCCGGGCAGAGTGCCGCCAGGAGAGTCAACTGAGGCTGGTGCTGTTGGACGGGCGGCTGCCACCGCCAGAGCCGCAGCTGTGGGTCCACGACGAGTACGGGGTTCCCCGCTTCCGCCTCGACCTGGGCTATCGCGAGCGCAGGATCGGCATCGAGTACGACGGACTCTCTCACCTCGACCGCGAGCGTCTCCGGTACGACCGGGACCGCGTCAACTGGCTCGACGCCCAAGGCTGGCGGATGCGCTACTTCACCGACCGAGACCTATACCACCGCCCCGCCCACATCGTCGCCACCATCCGCACAACCCTCTCCTAACC
>NZ_POTY01000518.1 GCF_003236315.1 Micromonospora craterilacus | reverse complement strand
ACCCTGGCCCACCCGCCCACCGGCGAGGCACAGATCCTGGCCTCCTGACCAACCCCGAACCGGTCAGGCGGCGACGGGGGCGGGCGGCTGGGTCTTGAGCTTCTGGGCGTAGACGTCGACGTACTCGCGGCCGGAGAGTTCCATCAGCTCGTACATGATCTCGTCGGTGACCGCGCGCTCGACGAACCGGTCGCCGGCCAGCCCGGCGTACCGGGAGAAGTCCAGCGGTGGGCCGAAGCGGATCCGGACCCGTTCGAGCTTCGGGATGATCGTGCCGGGTGGCTGGATCTCGTCGAGGTTGAGCATGACCACCGGGACCACCGGCGCGCCGCTCTCCAGCGCGAGCCGGGCCACCCCGGTCTTGCCCCGGTAGAGCCGCCCGTCCGGCGAGCGGGTGCCCTCCGGGTAGATGCCGGCGATGCCGCCGGCGCGCAGCACCGTGAGCTGGGTGTCCAGCGCGGCGCGGGCGGCCTTGCCACCGGAACGGTCCACCGGGATGGTGCCGGTGCCGGTGAAGAACATCTTGGTCAGCCAGCCCTTGATCCCCTTGCCGGTGAAGTACTCCGCCTTGGCCACGAAGGTGACCTTCCGCGGCACGATGAGCGGGGTGAAGATCGAGTCGGAGAAGGAGAGGTGGTTGCTGGCCAGGATCACCGGGCCGGTGGCCGGTACGTGGTGCAGGCCCTCCACCTGCGGCCGGAAGATGAGTCTCAGCAGCGGGCCGAGGATCACGTACTTCAACAGCCAGTACAGCACCGGCGTCCCTTCCCCAGGCAGTGGTTCACGACAGCACGGGCGGGCCGGGCGGTCGTGGCACGAGCCTACGAACCCCCGCCCGCCCACCACAACGCCTACCCGG
>NZ_POTY01000517.1 GCF_003236315.1 Micromonospora craterilacus | reverse complement strand
CACCCGCACCCTGATGCAGCTGCGGGTGGCCGGCAGCCCCGCCCCGCCGTACGACCTCGACCGGCTGCGCGACCGGCTGCCCGGCGCGTACGCGGCCAGCCAACGCCCCCCGATCGTGCCGCAACCGGCGTACGACCCCAGCTTCGGCACCGTCACCGCCGGCCCGACCCGGGTACCGGTGCACGCCACCGGGGTCGAGTTCACCCCGCCCGGTGGCCCCACGCCGGTGACCCTCCCGCTGGAGGTCAAGGCCGTGCGGCCGGTCTTCGAACCCGGCCACGGCCGGCTCACCGGCCGCCTCGGCGTCGGGCACCCGCAGGCCGGGCCACTGGCCGAGGCGACCCTGCCGCTCGGCCCGACCGACCCGGCGACCGAGGTGCTGCACGTCTCCGACCCGGCCGTCGCGGTCGGCACGCCCGGCGACGGCAGCCAGCTGTGGCGGGTGCGCGGAACGGGCCGGCAGAGCCACCCGGTGCGGTTCGACGGGCTGGAGGTGCAGGTGGTCAGCCGGGTCGGCCGCGACGGCACGATCCGACCGCCGCATCCGGGCGAGCTGGGCTGGAAACAGATCGTCCGGGTCGATCCGGGCGAGGACGTGGTGCTCGCCCTACGGCCGGAGGCACCGCCACTGCCGTTCAAGATCGGCGACAGCGTACGGCTGCTCGACCCGACCCGGCCGGCCGGCGTCCGGACCGGAACCACCTCGATCAGCCCGCTCGACGGCCGTCCCGCGTCGGTGGTCAACCAACTGGTCAACCTGGGCTGGGAGTACCGCTGGTCGAGCGGCGCGGGCGGGCACCGCGACCAAGGCATGAGCCGACCACTGGTGGTACGCGTCTCCCCCCGGGCGCCCACCGGGCTGACC
>NZ_POTY01000516.1 GCF_003236315.1 Micromonospora craterilacus | reverse complement strand
GGGCGGCGATGGTCGAGGCTTGTGGAGATGATTCGGGGGCTGGCGGCCAGGCAGGACGGATTGGTGACCCGGGCCCAGGCGCTCGGGGCGGGGCTGGGTCGGCATGAGATCGATCATCTGGTGGCGATCGGTCGGTGGCGCTCCATGGCTCGGGCGGTCTATCTGACCGGCGCTCGCGCGGCCGACGCGCCGCCTCGGCGGGCCCGGATCCGGGCGGCCGTGCTGTCGCTCGGCCCGCAGGCCCATGCCGTGCTGGGCACTGCGGCCGAGCTGTATCGGATCGCCGGTCTGCCGCCGACCGAGGAGATACACGTCGCGCTGCCCGGCCCCGCCGCAAGGCCGGCCAGGGTCCACGATCCGGCGGTGGTGGTCCATCAACTCGGCCATCCGCCCGGCGCGGTGACGTCGGTGGCCGGAATCGCCGTGACCAATCCGATGTGCACGGTCGCGGGCATCCTGCTCCGCGCGCCGCGGTACGCCGCGGTCGCCGTGCTGGACTCGGCGCTCAACCGGCAGTTGCTCACCCCTGACGACCTGGCTGCCGTGCCGTCACTGATCCGGGGGCGTCGGGGAGCGGTAGCTGCTCGCGGCTACCTGACCGAGGCGGACGGTCGGGCGCAGTCGCCGTTGGAGACGCGTGCCCGGTTGCGGTGTGTCGACGGCGGCGTGCCCCCGGATGTGCTCCAGCTGGAGGTGCGCGACCACGACGGTTACCTGCTCGGCGTCGGCGACCTCGGCTGGCGCCGGGCCCGGCTGATCGCCGAGGCGGACGGCGCCGGTCCGCACGCCGTCCCGGAGGCCATCTTCGCTGATCGGCAACGGCAGAACCGCCTGGTCAACGCCGGCTGGACAGTCCTCCGCTTCACCTGGGCCGACACCCTCCGCCCCGACTACATCC
>NZ_POTY01000515.1 GCF_003236315.1 Micromonospora craterilacus | reverse complement strand
GTGGGGTTGACGCCGTCGAGGCGGGCGATGGCGTGGAAGTGCACCGCTCCCCGGGCCTGCAACTCGGCGACCTTGCCGGGTGAGAGCCGGACCGGGGCGACCTTGCGGGTCTTGCCGGAGGCGGTGGCGACTTCGACGCGGGGAACACCTCGACGGCGGGCGAGCTTCGCTAGGTAGCGTTCCGCGGCTTGCTTGGTGCGGTGCCACAACTCTCCGGAGAACAGGTTCCACACGGCCTGGTGGTCGTGGTCGTAGCAGTCCAGGCACAGGGGCCGGCCGAGCACGGAGTCACCGGGTTCGTGTCTGGCCCAGCAGACGGCGGGCCGGCCGTGGGGGCATGGTCCGGCGGCGGGGTCGGTGTTGCGGCGGGCGTGGCACGGTTCGGCCCGGCAGTCGCAGCGCTTGCGACTCGCGCAGGTGTGCCGGCGGACCACCCGGGCGTGAACGGTGCCGAAGGACGGGGCGGTGAAGGTGGCGAACACCGCCGGATGCGCGGCGACCGTCTCCGGAACGCCTTTGCCACCGACCAGGCCAGCGCGAAGCAGCTGGAACGCGTCGCGTTGGTAGGTCTGGGCGCAGGACGGGCAGACGGTGGCGCGGCGGTTGCCGCAGGCGGTGTAAATCGCCGCGTCCGGCATCCCGTCGGTGTGCCGCTGGTCGAGCACACGGCCGGTCGACTGCTCGACGGTGAGGAGCTGGCCGGCGAGGCGGATAGGGCGGGTGCAGCCGGCGGCGGCGCGGACGTGTTCCAGCCATCCGTAGTAGTCGGGTTGGGTGGCGCGTTCGAAGGCGGAGCCGGCGGCGGTGTAGGCGTAGACGGGTGGGGTGGTGTCGGCGTTCGAGCCCACACCCCGGGCCGTAGCACGGGGTGTGAGGTCCAGCGTCGACGCCATCAGGCCGCATCCCCGAGGGTGTGGG
>NZ_POTY01000514.1 GCF_003236315.1 Micromonospora craterilacus | reverse complement strand
GCCCCGCGCCCACCCGACGCAACCGGATCACCAGCGTCTGGGTCCTGCTCGCCGGCGTCGCCCCCGAGCTCGACGAGTGGGCCAACTACTTCGCCATCGGTGCCGGCAAGCGGGCTGCCGCCGAGGCCGGCATACCCCGGGTGGTCACCGCCCGGGAGGCCGACGACCTGCTCCGCGCCGCCGAGGAGTTCGTGTCGGTGGTGGAGGCCGCGCTCGGCCTGGCGCACCAGCCGGCGATCGACGGGCTCGTCGCCTGAGTCGTGGCGTCCGGCCACCACCGGCGGGACCCAGGGTGGCCGGGCGCCACCCCGCCGCGCGTACGTACTTCTGATCCACACAGCACCATCCACGGGCCGGTGTCCCGTGGCGACACGACGGGGGGTAGGTCCGATGGCGGGCCGCATGGTGGTCGGTTCCGCCGCGCTGGCCGGGTTGGTGCGCCCGGCCAGCGCACCCGATCTGGCGGGCGGGCACCGGGTGCTGCCCGTCCGGCCCGAGCTGACCGGGCTGCTGCCCAGCCGGGGGTTACGGCGCGGCAGCACCATCGCGGTCGGCCTCGGGCAGACCCGACGCAGCGGCACCACGTCGCTGGTCCTCGCCCTGCTCGCCGAGGCGTCCCGCACCGGTTCGTGGTGCGCGGTGGTCGGGGTGCCGACCTTCGGGGCCGGGGCGGCGGCCGAGGCCGGGATCGCCCTGGACCGGCTCGCCCTGGTGCCCCAGCCCGGGCCCGAGTGGCCCACCGTCGTCGCCGCGCTCATCGACGGGGTCGACGTGGTGGTCACCGCCGTACCGGCCACCGTCTCCGCCTCCGTCGCCAGCCGGCTGGCCGCGCGGGCCCGGCAGCGCGGCAGCGTGCTGGTGCCGTACGGCCGGTGGGACGGCGCGGACGTGACGCTCCAGGTGGTCCGCGGGGTGTGGGACGGGCT
>NZ_POTY01000513.1 GCF_003236315.1 Micromonospora craterilacus | reverse complement strand
GGTGGGGGGCGACGGTGCGGGCGAAGGTGTTGTTGTTGGTGACGTCCCAGTTGACGGACCAGGTCATGGCGCCGCGGAGGCCGGGGTAGGTGCGCGGGGGGCGGAAGCTGCCGCAGTTGGTGCCTCGGGTCAGGCAGTCGAGGGCGGCGTTGACCACGCTGGGCGCGACGATGCCACCGCCGGCCGCGCCAGGACCGGCCGGCAGACCGAGCCCGACCTGGTCGGGGCGCAGCCCGGCCTCCAGTTGGATGCAGGCGAGCGCGACGATGAAGTTGACCGTTCCCTGGGCGTACGCGGCGTTGTTGTCGCAGCCGAGCATCGCCCCGGAGTTGTAGAACTGGGTGTTCACCACGGTCAGGATGTCCTTGATGTCCAGCGCCAGCTTGAAGTAGCTGCCGGCCGGGTTCTGCATGTCGATGGTCTGCGGCGCCATCGCGATGATCAGGCCGCTGCCCACCTTCGACCGCAGCGACCGCAGCGCCTGCGCCATGTACGTCGGGTTCAGCCCGTTCTCCAGGTCCACGTCGACCCCGTCGAAGCCGTACCGCTGGATCAACGCGTGCACGCTGTTGGCGAAGGCCACCGCGGAGGCCGCGTCGTTCACCGCGACCCGGCCGGTCTCCCCACCGACCGAAATGATCACCTTCTTGCCCCGGCTCTGCAACGTCCGTACGTCGGCGGAGAACTCGGCGTCGGTGTAGCCGCCGAGCGAGGCGGACAGACCGGGGTCGACGGCGAAGCCGACCGCGCCGGGCGTGCTGGTGGCGTCGGCGAAGGCGACCGCGACCAGGTCGTACTCAGCGGGCACGTCGCGCAGCCGTAGCTCGACGGCCGGGTTGTCGAAGTTGTGCCAGTACCCGGTCAGGATGTGCTTCGGCAGTCCGGTGACCGGTGGCGGGCTGGTCGGCGGCGGGGTCGTCGGAGGT
>NZ_POTY01000512.1 GCF_003236315.1 Micromonospora craterilacus | reverse complement strand
GCCGGCGGTCGTCGATCGCCGCGATGTCCCCCGCACCGTGAACGAACCCAAGCCCCTGCTCGCCGCGCCGCAGACCAGAGCAGGCGCGGTCACGATCTGGATCTTCGTCGTCACCCCGTTCATCGCTCTCCTCGCCGCCATGCCGGTCGCGTGGGGCTGGGGGCTGTCCGGGCTCGACCTGACCTTGGCGATCACCACCTATCTGATCAGCGGGTTCGGCATCGCGGCCGGATACCACCGCCACCTGACCCACGGATCGTTCAAAGCGCGGCGCGGACTGCGTATCGCGCTCGCCGTAGCGGGATCGCTCGCCGTCGAGGGTTCGCCGACACAGTGGGTCGCCAATCACCGCCGCCACCACGCCTTCTCCGACCGCGAAGGCGACCCCCACTCGCCCTGGCGCTACGGCACCAACGTCACCGCGGTGCTCAAGGGCCTGTTCCACGCCCACATCGGCTGGATGTTCCAGCGAGAGCTGAGCAACCGCTCCCGCTTCGCCCCAGACCTGCTCGCCGACCACGACATCCGCATAGTCGACCGCCTCTTCGGGCCACTGGTCGCAGTGTCCCTGCTCACCCCCGCACTGATCGGCGGCCTCGTCACCAGCACCTGGGCAGGCGCGCTGAGCGCCTTCTTCTGGGCCGGACTAGTCCGCATGGCCGTGCTGCACCACGTCACCTGGTCGGTCAACTCCATCTGCCACGTCGTCGGCGACCGGCCCTTCGCCAGCAAGGACCGAGCCACCAACTTCTGGCCCCTAGCGATCCTCTCCTTCGGCGAAAGCTGGCACAACTCCCACCACGCCGACCCAACAGGAGCCCGCCACGGAGTCCTACGCGGCCAACTCGACCCCGCCGCCCGACTCATCTGGATCTTCGAGAAGCTCCGACTGGCCCACGACGTGCGCTGGCCAGTGCCCGAACGGCT
>NZ_POTY01000511.1 GCF_003236315.1 Micromonospora craterilacus | reverse complement strand
TGCCGGCGTCGCCGGGTGATGAACCGGACGGTGAGGACGAGCGCCACGAGGATGACGGCGAGGGCCAGTTGGGACCAGGGGAAGGTCCAGACCGTGACGGTGGTCGTGGTCTGCCGGATGTCGGCGTCGGTGGGGTTGCCGCTGACGATGGCGGGGGTCACGTCGATGGTCGTGCGTAGTGGGCCCAGGCCCCAGATTCCGGTGACGCGGGCGTCGACGTTGCGGCTGCCGCCGGGGAGTAGTTCCTCGACCTCGGCGGGGGTGTTTCGTTCGAGCAGGCCGAACAGTTCGGTGACGGTGGTGTGGCCGGTGCCGGTCACCGCGACGTTGCCGTCGTTGGTGGCGGTGTAGCTGAGTGTGATGCGGCCGGCGGAGAAGGGGTTCCATGAGGGGTGGTAGTTGGCGGTGAGGTCGCTGATCGCGACGGCGGCGGTGACGGTGCCGCTGGCCCGGAGCATGACTCGGAAGCCGACCCGGCTTTCGACGGCGACCGTGCCGCCGGTGCTGGTGACGGTGGCCGCGATGCCGGCCGGGTGGTCGCCGGGCGTGGCGTCGTCGGGTGCGGTGATGGTGAACGGCACCACCTTGGTCTGCTTGGCTCCGACGGTGACTTTCGCCTGCACGTCGATCCAGGTGCCGCCGTCGACCGACTTCTCGTTGGACGGGAGCATGTTGAAGCGTCCCTTGTCGGTGAGGTAACCGTCGGCGGCTTTCAACGCGAAGACCACCGGGGAGTCGCTGAAGTTGCGTACCGCCACGTGTTCGGTGATCACCTGGCCGGGGTCGAGGGTGGCCTCGATCCACCGGCGGCCGTCCGGGCCCTTCTGGTCGGCCGGCTGCACCGACCAGGTCACCGTCGGGCTGGTCGGCTCCGCCACCGCGGCGGCGGGCGCGATCGGCACGGTCACCAGCACCGCAGCCAACACGGC
>NZ_POTY01000510.1 GCF_003236315.1 Micromonospora craterilacus | reverse complement strand
CCTTGGGTGTGGGCGTCGCGGTGCTGCTCGGGGGTGCGGCGTACACCGGGTGGGCGCTGACTCCCGCGCCGGGACCAGCGCCGGCCGCCGAGGCGACCGGGATTTCGGCCACGCCCACGATCGCGGGGCCGACGGCGGCGGTGCCGGCCGCCGAGACCGTGCCGTCTGCCGCCCCGGCACCGGCCAGCCTGCCGGAGATCGACTACGACCTGGCACCGGTCGGCTTTCCCGATGACCCGGACACCCTGGACACCACCCCGCTGACCCGGGGGCTGCACCCGACCCGCCGGCTCGCCGCCTACGACGCGCCCGGCGGCCGGCCGCTGGCCTTCCTGATGCCGACCATCAGCGGGGTGGAGCTGACCGTGCCGATCGCGCAGCGCGAGGCCGGCTGGACGGCGGTGCTGCTTCCCTCGGCCAACCGCAAGCTGGCCTGGCTGCCGCCCGGCGGCTTCAACACGGTCACCTTGCGCGACCAGGTCGTGGTGGAGCGCGTGCCGTACCGGCTCACCTGGTTCCGCGACGGCACCGCGCAGCGCTCCTGGCCGGTGAGCCTGGGCAAGCGCGGCCAGGAGACCCCGCTCGGCCGGACCTTCATCCTGGGCCGGACCCCGCCACCGCAGCGCGTCTACGGGGGCGTGGACATCTTCGCCCTCGGCTCGGTGCCCGACGACCCCGACTCCGTACCGACCGGCCTGCGCGGCGCGCACATCGGCATCCACACCTGGTACCACGACGGCGAGCTGGGCCGGAAGACCACCAACGGCTGCATCCGGCTGACCCCGAGCGGTCAGCGGCTGCTGCTGACGGAGCTGCGCGAGGGCACCCCGGTGGTGGTCGTCGACGAGCTGCCCGGCCTCGGCGATCACGATCTCGTGGTGGTCAGCAGTCTCCAGCTCACCGAGCACTGGCCGGAGCTGTCCTGGCAGCTGCTGCTCAACCCGGAGA
>NZ_POTY01000050.1 GCF_003236315.1 Micromonospora craterilacus | reverse complement strand
CCCCGACCCTACCGGCCACCCGTGAACCCACCGCCGCCACGACACCCGCCCGCCGGCCCCGTGACGAGGCGTTAAGAAGGGGCCCCTGCTCTACCGGAGGCGTTAAGAAGGGGCCCTTCCTTGCACCTCAGTAGGCGCGGGCGAGGATGGCGGTGAGGTCGGGTTCGTCCTCGGTGTCGGGCACCGAGCCGTCGGCACGCAGCAGGCAGCGGACGGTGACGCCCTGCCCGTTGGCCTTCGCCTCGCCCTCGACGCCGACCGCCGCCCACGGCACCCGGGCCCAGCCGGTGGCCGCCGCCTCGATCGCCTCGGCCAGGGTCGCCACGTCGACCGTGCGCGACTGGCGGAAGGCGAGCGCGTGGTCGTGCAGGGCCTGCTGGTCGGCCTCCAGCGCGGCGAGCACCGCGCCGACCACGTCCGCCACCGGCGTGGGAGCCTTCGAGCCGTCCGTACGCCGGACCACGACCGCGTTGCCGGCGGCCAGGTCGCGGGGGCCGACCTCGACGCGTACCGGGTAGCCGCGCAGCTCGGCGTCGACGGCCCGGCGGCCGAACGGGGTGTCGGTGCGGTCGTCGAGCGCGACCCGAACGCCGGCGTCGCGCAGCGCGTCGCGGAGCTTGGCCGCCGCCTCGGCGACGCCGTCGCCGTCCTTGACCACCATGACGTACGCCTGCACCGGCGCCAGCCGCGGCGGCACCCGCAGTCCGTTGTCGTCGCCGTGGCACATGATCAGGCCGCCCAGCATCCGGGTGGAGGTGCCCCAGGAGGTCGTCCAGGCGTGCTCCCGGCCACCCTCGGCCGAGGAGTAGCTGATGTCGAACGCCTTGGCGAAGTTCTGCCCGAGTTCGTGGCTGGTGCCCAGTTGCAGCGCCTTGCCGTCACCCATCATGCCTTCGCAGGTGTAGGTGGCGGTCGCCCCGGCGAAGCGTTCCCGGGCGGTCTTGAGCCCGACCACCACCGGGATGCCGAGCACGTTGACCATCAGGTCCTCGTACGCCTCGTGCAGGATCTTGCGGGCGTAGGCGCGGGCGTCCTCGCGGGTCGCGTGCGCGGTGTGCCCCTCCTGCCAGAGGAACTCGCTGGTACGCAGGAAGATCCGGGGCCGCAGCTCCCAGCGGACCACGTTGGCCCACTGGTTGAGCAGCAGCGGCAGGTCCCGGTACGAGTCGATCCACTTGGCCATGAACTCGCCGATCACCGTCTCGCTGGTGGGGCGCACCACGACCGGCTCGGCCAACTGCTTGCCGCCACCGTGGGTGACCACCGCCAGCTCCGGCGAGAAGCCCTCGACGTGCTCCGCCTCGCGCTTGAGGTAGCTCTCCGGGATGAACAGCGGGAAGTACGCGTTCTCCGCGCCGGCCGCCTTGATCCGGTCGTCCATCTCGGCCTGCATCCGCTCCCAGATGGCATAGCCGGCCGGTCGGATCACCATGGTTCCCCGCACCGGCCCGTTGTCGGCCAGCTTCGCCTTGGCGATCAGGTCCTGGTACCAGCGAGGAAAGTCCTCAGCCCGGGGAGTAAGCACGCGCGCCATGACCGCACATCCTATGTCGCGGCGGGCAGGGCAGCGCGATCGGGCGCGGCATCATCAGCGGATGACCCGTCCGCGCAGGACTATGCGGGCCGGCGCGCGGACCACCCGCAGATCCCGGCGCGGGTCCTCGGGGTAGACGACGAGGTCGGCGAGGCCGCCCTCGACCAGGCCGGGGAAGCCGAGCCACTGTCGGGCCCGCCAGGAGGCGGCGGCGAGCACGTCCTCGGTGGCCATGCCGGCCCGCTCGTGCAGCAGCAACATCTCCTCGGCGGCCAACCCGTGATCGATGCCGCCGCCCGCATCAGTGCCCACGAAGATCGGCACCCCGGCCTCGTACGCGGCCCGCACCACCTCCGGGAAGCGGTCGCGCAGGGCGAGCATGTGGTCGGCGTACCCGGGGAACCTGGGCCGGGCCTGGTCGGCGATGTGGCCGAAGGTCTGGATGTTGATCATCGTGGGGACCAGCGCGGTGCCCTGGCGGGCCATCAGGTCGATCAGGTCAAGGCTGAGCCCGGTGCCGTGCTCGACCGAGTCCACCCCGGCCCGCACCATGATCTCCACGGCCGACTCGCTGAAGGTGTGCACGGCGGCACGTACCCCGGCGGCGTGTGCGACCTCGACCGCCGCGGCCATGGTGTCCGCGTCCCAGGCCGGCGCCAGGTCACCGACGCCCCGGTCGATCCAGTCCCCGACCAGCTTGACCCAGCCGTTGCCCGCGGCGGCCTGCGCCGCCACGGTCGCGGCGACCTCGGCGGCACCGACCTCCACCCCGATGTCGCGCAGGTACCGCTTCGGCGGGGCGACGTGCCGGCCGGCGCGGGCCAGCCGTGGCAGGTCGGGCTCGTCATCCAGTTCCGGGTACGGGAAGGGCGAGCCGGCGTCCCGGATCGCGAGGATGCCCGCGTCCCGGTCGGTACGCGCCAACTCGCGCGCCTGATCCAGCGAGGTGACCGGGGCGCCACCCCGGGCGATGCCGATGTGGCAGTGCGCGTCGACCAGACCCGGCAGGACGAAGCCGCCGTCGGCGACCGTCTCCGCCCCGGGCACCCGGTCGAAGGTCACCCGGTCGCCGACCAGCCACAGATCCCGGACCTCGTCGTCCGGCAGAAGTACACCGCGCACATGCAGAGCCATGCGCACAGTCCTACCGGATCACTCCCCGTAGCGCCCGAGAAGCCCCGCCCGGACGGCACGCTCAGCGGGGCGGCTGGCCGCCCTTGCCGAGCTTGTTGAAGTCGATCTTCGGCAGCTTGAAGCCCGGCGGGAGCCCCTGACCGGCGGCCAGGTCGTCCGGGCTCATGCCCGGCGGCAGCTGCGGCATGCCACCCGGGAAGCCGCCCGGCATTCCGGCGCCGGTACGCGGCCGACCGCCGCCCTTGGTGCCCTTGCGCTTGTTCTTCGGCGACTTGGTCGCCTTGCGCCGGCCGCCGGGCAGGCCCATCATGCCGCCCATCTGCTTCATCATCTTCTGCGCGTCGGTGAAGCGGTTCAGCAGCTGGTTGACGTCCATCACGGTGACGCCCGAACCGTTGGCGATCCGCGCCCGCCGTGAACCGTTGATGATCTTCGGGTTGGTGCGCTCGGCCGGGGTCATCGACCGGATGATCGCGGTGATCCGGTCGAAGTGCTTGTCGTCCAGCTCGGCGAGCTGGTCCTTGACCTGCCCCATGCCCGGCATCATGGCCAGCACGTTGGCGATCGGCCCCATCCGGCGCACCGCGATGAGCTGGTCGAGGAAGTCTTCCAGGGTGAACTGCTCGCCGCCCATCAGCTTGGCGGTCATCTTCTCCTTCTGATCGGTGTCGAAGGCCGCCTCGGCCTGCTCGATCAGAGTGAGAACGTCGCCCATGCCGAGGATCCGGCTGGCCATCCGGTCGGGGTGGAAGACGTCGAAGTCCTCCAGCTTCTCGCCGGTGGAGGCGAACAGGATCGGCTGCCCGGTCACCTCACGGACCGACAGCGCGGCACCACCCCGGGCGTCGCCGTCGAGCTTGGAGAGCACCACGCCGGTGATGCCCACCCCGTCGCGGAACGCCTCGGCGGTACGCACCGCGTCCTGGCCGACCATCGCGTCGATGACGAAGATGACCTCGTCCGGGTCGACCGCGTCGCGGATGTCGGCGGCCTGCTGCATCATCTCCGCGTCGATGCCGAGCCGGCCGGCGGTGTCGACGATGACGACGTCACGGGCGGCCCGCCGGGCGTGCTCGATCGACGCCTTCGCCACCTGCACCGGGTCACCGACGCCGTTGCCCGGCTCCGGGGCGTACACCTCGACGCCGGCGCGGCCACCGAGCACCTGCAACTGCCCGACGGCGTTGGGGCGCTGGAGGTCGGCGGCGACCAGCAGCGGCTGGTGCCCCTGGGCCTTGAGCCAGCGGGCCAGCTTGCCGGCGAGGGTGGTCTTGCCGGAGCCCTGGAGGCCGGCGAGCATGATCACGGTCGGCGGCTGCTTGGCGAACTGGAGCCGGCGCCCCTCGCCGCCGAGGACGGCGACCAGCTCCTCATTGACGATCTTGATGATCTGCTGGGCCGGGTTGAGCGCCTGGGAGACCTCCGCCCCGCGGGACCGCTCCTTGACGTTCGCGATGAAGCCCTTGACGACCGGCAGGGCGACGTCGGCCTCCAGCAGCGCGAGGCGGATCTCGCGCGCGGTCGCGTCGATGTCGGCGTCGGTGAGGCGCCCCTTGCCACGGAGCTTGGTGAAGATCCCGGAGAGGCGGTCACTCAAGGTGTCAAACACGCGAACATCCCGTTTGTCGTCTTCGGCGGGCACAGTGCGGACGGGCAGGTGTCGTCCAGCCCACCGCTAGCGTAGCCCGCCGCCGCGCGCCCGACCCGGCCCCGCCATGCCCTCGCCGGCAGGGGCGGGCCGGACCCGCGCCGGCACCCGACGGCGGCGGGCCCGCCGCGCCCGGCCGGTCACGACCCGACCAGCCCCGACTGGTACGCGAAGACCACCAGTTGCGCCCGGTCCCGGGCCCCCAGCTTCACCATGGCCCGGCTGACGTGGGTACGCGCGGTGGCCGGGCTCAGCACCAGCCGTTCGGCGATCTCGCCGTTGCTCAGCCCCTCGCCGACCAGCCCCACCACCTCCCGTTCCCGATCGGTGAGGGTGCCGAGACGGGGATGCGGGCGGGGCACCCGGGCCGGCCGGGTGGCGAACTCCCGGACCACCCGCCGGGTCACCGACGGCGAGAGCAGCGCCTCCCCCTCGGCGACCAGCCGGATCGCCCGCAGCAGCTCGGCCGGCCGGGTGTCCTTGGTGAGGAAGCCGCTGGCCCCGTGCCGCAGCGCGTCGAACACGTACTCGTCCAGCTCGAACGTGGTCAGCACGACGACCCGGGTGCCGGCCAGCTCCGGGTCGGCGACGATCCGCCGGGTCGCCTCGATCCCGTCGACGCCCGGCATCCGGACGTCCATCAGCACCACGTCGGGGCGTACCCGCCGGGCCAGTTCGACGACGGCCACCCCGTCGGCCGCCTCGCCGGCCACCGCGAGGTCGTCCTCGCTCTCCACCAGGGCACGCAGCCCGACCCGGATCAGATCCTGGTCGTCGGCGATCAGTACGCGGATCATGACAGCGGCTCCACCGGCAGGCGGGCGTACACCCGGAAGCCGCCCTCGGGGCGCGGCCCGGCCGCGAACTCACCGCCGAGCGCGGCGACCCGCTCCCGCATGCCGGCCAGGCCGTGCCCGTCCGTTGCCGGCGCCCCGCCGGGGCGCGAGACCGGGCCGGGCCGGGCACCGGCGGCACCTGGTCGGGGACCGGTGTCGGTCACCTCCACCGTCACCTCCGTCGGGGTGTAGCCGATCCGGACCGTCGCGGTGGCCGATCCGGCGTGCCGCAGCACGTTGGTCAACGATTCCTGCGCCACCCGGTAGCCGGCCAGGTCCACCGCGGTGGGCAGGTCCCGAGGCTCGCCGGTCACCTCGACGGTCACCGGCAGCCCCGCCCCGGCCAGCCGGTCGCGCAGTTGATCCAACTGCCCGAGGCCCGGCGTGGGGGCCCGGTCGTCGCCGCGGCGGACCACCGCGAGCGTGACCCGCAGCTCGTCGAGCGCCTCGCGGCTGGTCCGGCTGATCGCGGTCAACGCCGTCTCGGCCTGTTCGGGTCGCTTGGGCAGCAGGTGGAGGGCGATCTCGGCCTGCATGTAGATGGCGGCCAGCCCGTGCCCCACCACGTCGTGCACCTCCTGCGCGATCCGCAGCCGTTCCTCGTCGGCCAGCTTGCGGGACTGCTCGGCGCGGTTGCGCGCCGTGGCCTCCCGGTTGACCCGGACGGTCACCCCGACCGCGAACGGCACGACGACCCAGGCCGCGCCGGGTACCACGCCGGCCAGGCCCGGTGTCGTTCCAGCCGAGACGAAGTCATGGACCAGCACGGCCACCAGAGCCGCTCCGGCCGCGATTGCCGCCGACCGGACCGGCCGGTACGCCGCCACGGTGTAGACGGAGATGAAGAGGGAGAAGAGGATCGGCCCGTACGCGTGGCCGAGCACCAGAAACGCCGAGGTGGCCCCGGCGGAGACCGCCAGCGTGGCCAACGGCCAGCGGCGGCGGCCGGCCAGCGCGAGCGCCGCCACCACCACGAGGGTGTAGGCGCGGCCGTCGGGCGGGACGACGCCCGGCTGATCTGCGCCCGCCGGGGCGGTGCCGAACAGCCCGAACAGCCCTATGAGGAGGGCCAGTCCGAGGTCGAACAGTGGGCCCCTCAGGCGTACCACCCACGGCTGGGCGTCAAGGGCCGGACGCCCGGGGCGGCCACCCGCCATGGGCCCGGGTTCGCCGGCTGGTGCCGGCCGCCGCGCCTTCATGTCGTCAGAGAATGTCACGTCGGTGCAGCAACAGCCCGCCCGCAGCGACAAATGCCACCAGATAGCCGGCGATCACCAGCGCGGCCTGGCCGCCGCCGACCACCGCCGCGACCCCGGGCGTGTCGCCGGTGGCGCCGAGCGCCGCCGCCAGCGAGCCGGCGTTGGGACCGGGCAGGCCCTTCTGCGCCTCGGCCACCCAGTCCAGCAGCGGCGCGGCGATGACGGCGAGCAGGTTCTGGACGGCCAGCAGCCACACCAGGCCGAGCCCGATGGGCAGGGCCACCCCGCGCAGCGCGATGGCGAGCAGCGCACCGAGCGCCGCCCACATGGTGGCGATCAGCCAGCCGGCACCGAGCCCGGTGGCCAGGTCCACCAGTGACGGCCAGGCGACCGGCTGGGACTCGACGCTCGCGATCACCACGCTGGTGGCCGCGCCGGTGGCGAACAGCGAGGCGACGATCACGAGGGTGGCCACGGCCAGTGCCAACAATTTGCCGCCGTACGCGGCCAGCCGGGTCGGCCCCTGGGTCAACAGGGTCTTCCAGGTGCCCCAGCCGTACTCGCCGCCGACGGCGAGCACGCCGAGGATCAACACGATCGCCCCGAGGAAGACCGGCAGCCCGCCGAGCGAGTTCCCGACCAGCTGATCGGGCAACAGCATCGGCAGGGTCCGGTCGCTGTTCGGCCCCTCGGTGCCGCCGGCATAGCTGGCGTACGGGAAGAGGTAGGTGAACAGCAGGGCGAGCAGCTGCGCGAGAACGAGCAGCAGCCACGCCGCCGGCCGCTTGGCCAGCTTGATCATCTCTGCCTGCCAGCTACGCCACATGGGTCAGCCCTCCCGAGGTCAGCTCCAGAAACACGTCCTCCAGGTCACGTTCGCGCAGCCGCAGCTCGCTGACCGCGACACCGGCGTCGACCAGGGCGGCGTTGACGGCGGACGCCCGCTCCGGCGGGACAGCCAGCTCAAGGGCGCCGTCCACCACCCGTACCCGGTCGTCGCCGAACAGCGCGCGGGCCACGCTCGCGGCCCGGTCCACCGGTTCGGCCACCACCCGCAGCGCCGCGGTGCCGCGCAGTTCGGCCACCGAACTCTCGGCGACCAGTCGACCCTTCGAGATGACGCCGACCCGGTCGCAGATCTGCTGCACCTCGCCGAGCAGGTGACTGGAGAGCAGCACCGTGCAGCCGCCCGCGCCGAGCCGCCGGATCAACGCGCGCATGTCAGCCATGCCGGCCGGGTCCAGGCCGTTGGTCGGCTCGTCGAGGATCAGCAACCTGGGGTCCTTGAGCAGCGCCGCCGCCACGCCCAGCCGCTGCTTCATCCCCAGCGAGTAGGCCGCGTACCGGTCGCCCGCCCGGTCGGTCAGGTCGACCAGGTCGAGCACGACCGGCACCCGGTGCGCTCCGGTTCCCGCGTACCGCGCGAGCAGCCGCAGGTTGTCCCGGCCGGACAGGTAGGGATAGAACGCCGGGCCCTCGATCAACGCCCCGACACTGCGCAGGTGGCCCGGTTCGCCGGGGCGCGCGCCGAACACGCGTACCTGCCCGCTCGTCGGGCGGATCAGTCCGAGCAGCATCCGCAGCGTGGTGGTCTTGCCGGCACCGTTGGGGCCGAGGAAGCCGTACACCTCGCCGGCCCGGACGGTCAGGTCGAGGTCCTGCACGGCGGTCAGGCCGCCGTACCGCTTGCTGAGTCCTTCGATCTGCACTGGCGGTTTCATGCCCCCGAGCGTGCCGCTGTGAGGGCCCGGGCACGTCGTCCGCCGAGCGGCATCGCGCCTACGCTCCGCTGCGTACGCCGGTGTTAATAAGGGGACCTTTTACTACCGGAGGCGTTAACAAGGGGCCCTTCCTTACACCGCGGCGAGGACGGCCGCCTCCAGTCGGTCGCGCTCGGTGTCGGAGGGCCACGAGCCGACGAGGTAGAACGCGTCCACCACGTCGCCGCCGAGGGTGGCGATCCGGGCCGCCCGGACCTGGGCACCGGCGGCGTCCAGCGCGCTGGTGACCCGGTACAACAGGCCGGCGGCGTCGGCGGCGCGCAGCTCCAGCAGCACCGCGTCGGTGGCGGCGTCCCGGTGCCAGACCACCCGCGGCTCGGCCCCGGCCCCCCGTGCGGCCAGGGCCCGGCCACGCAGCCGCTGGGTCACCGACACGTCGCCGCCGACCGCGCGGCGCAGGTCGGCGCTGAGCGCCACCGGATCCGGTGGCAGCCCGTAACGCGGCTGCACCCGGCACTCGACCAGGGCCCGGCCGTCCACCGTCGACGCGTCGGCGGCGAGTACCTCCAGCCGGTGCAGGGCCAGGCAGCCGGCCACCGTCGCGAGCAGTCCCCGCCGGTCCGCTGCGGCCACCGCTACCCGGTCCCCGGTCAGGTGTACGACCGGCAGCGGTCCCGCCACCAGCGCCGGGTCCGGTGCCGGCGGCTCCGGGACGGCACCGGTGTCGAGCGTGGTCCGGACCCGGCCGACCAGCTCGGCGATCAACCGCCCCTTCCAGTCCGACCAGGCGGCCGGCCCGGTGGCGGCGGCGTCGGCGCGGACCAGCGCGTGCAGCAGGTCGAGGGTGGCCGCGTCACCGACCGCCTCGGCGACCCGGGCGATGGTGACCGGATCGGCGAGATCCCGGCGGGTGGCCACCTCGGGCAGCAGCAGGTGCAGCCGGACCAGCTTGCCGATCAGCGCCGCCTCCGGCGCGGGCAGACCGATCCGGGTGGCGATCGCCTCGGCGATCGGCGCGCCGACGGTCGAGTGGTCGGCCTCCGACCCCCCGGCGGCACCTGCGCCCGGGAGACCCTTGCCGATGTCGTGCAGGAACGCGCCGAGCAGCAGCAGGTCGGGCCGGTCCACGTCGCGGGTGTGCCGGCTGGCCTCGGAGGCGGTCTGCACCAGGTGCCGGTCGAGGGTGAACCGGTGCACCGGGTTGTGCTGGGGCAGGCTGCGCAGCCGGGTCCATTCCGGCAGCCAGCCGTCGATCAGCCCGTACCGGTCGCAGGTCTCCCAGGCCGGGATCAGACCCGGGCCGGCGCCCAGCAGGGTGGTGAGGGCGGCCCGGGCCTCCGTCGGCCAGGGGGCCGGCAGCGGCGGGCAGTAGGCGGCCAGCCACTCGCAGGTGGCCCGGGCGATCGGCAGCCCGGTGGCGGCCGCGGCAGCGGCGACCCGCAGCGAGAGGCTCGGATCGGGGCGGGCCCCGATGGCGGTACGGGCCAGCACCAGCTCGCCGTCGTGCTCGACCACGTCCCGGGCGACCGGCCGGCGCACTGGCCGGCCGTCGGAGCCCCGGCGGCGGCCGGAGCGCAGCCGGTCGGCGGCGCGGAAGGCGTCGTCCAGGGCGTGGCTGACGGTGCGGGCGTCGCCGGCCACCCGGCGCAGCAGGGCGTCGCCGTCGCCCTCCTCGGCGCGCGGCGCGGCGTCGGGCGCGTCGGGGGGTACGAGCGGCGTGCCGTCGGGCGCGCCGGGCTGGAGTTGCCGTAGCCCGAGCAGGGCGGCCACCCCGTCGCGTTCCTGGGCCAGCAGCCGGTCCACCCGCCGGCCGATCTGCTGGTGCAGCGCGTCGCGGGTGTCCAGCAGCCGCAGGTGCGCGGCGCGGACCGCCGGACGCAGCGCGTCGGTGATACCGGCGGTGGCGATGGCCCGCAGCAGGCCGACGTCACGCAGGCCGCCGGCCGCCTCCTTGAGGTCGCCTTCCAGCAGGAAGGCCAGCTCGCCGTGGGCCTGCCAGCGGGCGGCCGTGGTCTCCCGCAGCGGGGCCAGTTGACGTACGGCGGTGCGCCGCCAGTGGTCGGTGGCGCTGCGGAGCAGCGTGTCGGCCAGTTCGGGGTCGCCGGCGACGAGCCGGGCGTCGAGCAGCCCGAGGGCCACCTTGACGTCGTCCTGGGCGACCGACAGCGCCTCGGCGACGGTCCGCACCGAGTGGTCCAGCCGCAGCCCGGCGTCCCAGATCGGGTACCACAGCGCAGCGGCCAGCTCGTCGACCCCGGGCACCCCGGCGTGCACCAGCACCAGGTCGAGGTCGCCGTAGGGGGCGCACTGCCGCCGGCCGAGCCCGCCGACCGCGAGCAGCGCGACGCCCGGCCGGGCCGGCATGAGCCGGGCCAGCCAGGCGTCGTACGCGTCCGCCCGGGCTCGACGCGCCGTCGCGCCGATCCCGGCCGGTACGCCGACGACCTCGTTGACCAGGAGATCCGCACCGCGGACAGGTTCCGAGGCTGGCCTGGAGGTCAACGAGGTCATCGATGCTGTTCCTACAGGGCGTCCAGGCCGCGCTCGCCGGTGCGGACCCGGACGACCTCCTCGACGCCGGTCACCCAGACCTTGCCGTCACCGATCTTGCCCGTTCGGGCGGCGCCGACGACGGCGTCGACGATCTTGTCGACGTCGATCTCGTCGGTGAGCACCTCGACCCGGATCTTGGGCAGGAACTCGACGGTGTACTCGGCACCCCGGTAGACCTCGGTGTGACCCTTCTGTCGCCCGTAGCCCTGGACCTCGCTCACGGTCAGCCCGGCTACGCCCAGCGTGTGCAGGGCTTCCTTGACGGCGTCCAACTGGTGCGGCTTGATGACCGCGGTCACCAGCTTCATGTCCAACCCCTCCATCTCAGGAACGTTAGCCGGCGACCTTTTCGCTCACCGGTCCGGTGGGCTCGGTCTTTGGCGCGGCCGAAGGGGCGATGCCCGCGGCGGCGAACGCACCCCCACCGCCACCGGTGGAGCTGAACTCGTACGCGCTCTCCGCGTGCTCGGCGTTGTCGATGCCCTCGACCTCCGCGTCGGCGCTGGCCCGGAAGCCGATCGTCTTCTCGATCACGAAGCCGATGAGGTACGCGACCACGAACGAGTAGATCAGCACGGCGATCACACCGACGGCCTGCTTGCCCAGCAGCGCGATACCACCACCGTAGAGGAGACCGTCGTTGCCCTCACCGGCGAGCACCTCGATGGCCAGGAAGCCGATGAGCAGCGAGCCGATGATGCCACCGACCATGTGCACGGCCACCACGTCGAGCGAGTCGTCGTACTTGAAGCGGTACTTCAGACCCACCGCGAGCGCGCAGACCGCACCGGCGATCACGCCGAGGGCGATCGCGCCCAGCGGCTCCAGGAACGCACAGGCCGGGGTGATACCGACCAGGCCGGCGATGGCGCCGGAGGCCGCGCCGAGGGTGGTCGGCTTGCCGTCGCGGATCCACTCGACCACGATCCAGCCGAGCACGGCGGCGGCGGTGGCCACCTGGGTGTTGATCAGCGAAACGGCGGCGGCGCCGTCGGCCGCGCCGGCCGAGCCGGCGTTGAAGCCGAACCAGCCGAACCACAGCAGGCCGGCACCGAGCAGCACCATGGGCAGGTTGTGCGGCTTGAACTTGTCCTTCGGCCAGCCGACCCGCTTGCCGAGGACGAGCGCCAGGGCGAGCGCCGCGGCACCAGCGTTGATGTGCACCGCGGTGCCACCGGCGAAGTCGAGCACGCCCAGCTCGCCGATCCAGCCGCCGCCCCAGACCCAGTGCGCCACCGGGAAGTAGACCAGGGTGGCCCACAGGCCGGCGAAGAGCAGCCACGGGCCGAACTTGGCCCGGTCGGCGATCGCGCCGCTGATCAGGGCGACGGTGATCACGGCGAACATCAACTGGAAGCCGGCGAACAGCAGGTCGGGAATGCCACCCTCGGTGCCGCTCTCCAGCATGCCGCGTAGGCCGGCGGCGGAGAGATCACCGGTGATCCCGCCGAGGTCCCCGCTGAAGGCGATGCTGTAGCCGTAGAAAACCCACAACAGGCTGACCAGACCGATCGCCCCGAAGCTCATCATCATCATGTTGAGCACGGACTTGGATCGCGTCATGCCACCGTAGAACAGCGCCAGGCCGGGCGTCATGAGCAACACCAGCGCGGCTGAAGTCAAAATCCAGGCGGTGGCACCAGAATCTAGCTCCGGCACGCTGCCTCCTCTCGGGTCGTTTTCCTCCCTCCCGGCATCGCGCAGCATCGCCCGTACGCCGGTTGCGCGGAAGCCTGATAGCCGGCTGTTTCACCCAGGGTCCCCGGCTGGTTTCCGAACCGTGACGCGTTGTTTCGGACGTGTGAAGAAAGTCGCACACCTCGGCGAGATGGCGGGGGGCGGATCGGCCATTTGGTGCAGGTCGATCCGCCGAGCGATCACCGCAGCGCGTACTCGAGGGCCTGCCGCTCGTAGTCCAGCAGCCGCAGATCCCGCATGGGCCGGCGCAGGTGGCCCTTGTGCACGATCCGGACAAAGGCCGGCTCTCCCGCCGCGGCCATCCGCCGGATGCCCTCGACGTGGTCGACGATCCGCTTGCGGATGGTCCGGATCAGCCGATGCCGGTCGCGCGGGATCAGCCCGTACGCATCGGCGAACAGCCGCAGCCGGCGCGGCCGGTCCGGATGTGTCCAGCCGAGGGTGATCGAATCCCGGTCGGAGAAGATCGGCACCCAGGTCCAGGCCGCGTACGCCACGTCGTAGATCCGCGCGCCGGGTGAGGCGAGATCGAAGTCGATCAGCCCGAGGGTGCCGTCCGGCCGCCAGATCACGTTGTGCGGTGCGGCGTCGTGGTGGCAGATGACCTCGGTGTCCGGCGGCGGTGGGCCGAACGAGCGCCACACCGCGCTCGGCGGCGGGACGAAGCCGTACTGGGCGTCGTGGAACATCCGCAGCATGGTGGCGACGGTGACCAGTGCCTCGTCGGTGACCCAGTGCGGGGCAAGTGGGTACTCCCCGCACTCCCCCTCGAGGTACGACAGCACCTCCCGGTTGCGCTCGTCCATGCCGAGGGCCCGGGGCGCGCCGGTGAACCCGACGTACTCCAGGTGACGCAGCAGGGCGTGCACCGACGGCGTCCAGGGCCCGGCGTTGCGCCGGACCGTGTCGCCCACCCGGACCACGGTGCTCACGTTCCCGCCGTGCAGGGGGATCTCCTGCGAAGTCACGTACGGTCTCCCGAGGCGCTGCGACGGGTGGCTCGGGTCGCGCCAGCCCGCGTACGCGCGATCGTCTCTGGTCACCCGAGGTTACGCGGTCTGCCCGGGGGCGTCGGTGCCCAGCAGCGCATCGACGAACTGCGCGGGGTCGAACGGGGCCAGGTCGTCCTTGCCCTCGCCCAGGCCGACCAGCTTCACCGGGATGCCGAGCTTGCGCTGTACGGCGATCACGATGCCGCCCTTGGCCGTGCCGTCGAGCTTGGTGAGCACCACCCCGGTGACGTTGACCACCTCGGTGAAGACCCGGGCCTGCTCCAGCCCGTTCTGGCCGGTGGTGGCGTCGAGCACCAGCAGGGTCTCGTCGATCGGGCCGTGCTTCTCCACCACCCGCTTGACCTTGCCCAGCTCGTCCATCAGGCCGATCTTGTTCTGCAGGCGGCCGGCGGTGTCGACGAGCACGGTGTCCACGCCGGTGTCGATGCCGCGCCGGACCGCGTCGAAGGCGACGCTGGCCGGGTCGGCGCCCTCCGGGCCGCGGACGGTCTCGGCACCGACCCGCCCGGCCCAGGTCTCCAGCTGGTCGGCGGCGGCGGCCCGGAAGGTGTCGGCCGCGCCGAGCAGCACGCTACGGCCGTCGGCGACGAGCACCCGGGCGATCTTGCCGCAGGTGGTGGTCTTGCCGGCGCCGTTGACGCCGACCACCAGCAGCACCGCCGGCACGCCTTCCTTCGGCGCGGTGTGCAGGGACCGGTCCAGCGCCGGATCGAGCGCGTTGACCAGCTCGGCGGCGAGCAGGGCGCGCAGCTCGGCGACCGTCCGGGTGCCCAGCACCCGGGTCCGCTCCCGCAGCCGGTCGACGATCTCGCGGGTGGCGTCGACCCCCACGTCGGCGGTGATCAGGCTGTCCTCGATCTCCTCCCAGACGTCCTCGTCGAGCCGGTCGCGGCTGAGCAGGCCGAGCAGCCCCTTGCCGAAGGCGTTCTGCGAGCGCGACAGCCGGGACCGCAGCCGCACCAGCCGGCCGGCGGTGGGCTCGGGCACCTCGACGGCCGGGGCCGGTGCCTCGATCACCGGCGGCGGCTCGACCAGCACGCCGGTGGACAGGTCGGACTCCGGCGCCTGCACCGGCGGTCCGGCGAGGCCCTCCTCCGTCCGGGTGTCGACCTCCGTACGCGGCAGCGGCGGCTCCGGCCGCCGGCGTAGCCGCGGCACGACCAACCCGATCCCGGCGAGGATCAGCACGCCGAGCAGGGCGAGTGCGACGAGGAGGTAGTCCATCATGCCGAAATCCTGTCAGATGCCCGCGACGGCGTCTCATCCACCGCGCCCTCCGGCACCGGCGGCCGGCGATAGGCTCGGCCAGCCAGCAGTGCTTCGACCGCCGGCTGGGTAGTAGAGAGGGAGTTCCCTCGGCTCGGAGGTTTCGCCATGCCCGCCGCCCAACTGCTCATCGGTCCCCTGCTGCGGCGGGTCGTCGGGACGCGGGCCACCGTGTGGGTCGAGACCACCGCGCCCGCGGTGGTCACCGTCCGCACGGCCGGCGGTGCCACCGGTACGGCACCCACCTTCTCCGCGTACGACCACCACTACGCGCTCGTGGTGGTGGACGGGCTCACCCCGGACAGCGCCACCACCTACCAGGTGCTGGTCGACGACGTGGTGGCCTGGCCACTGGCGGACAGCCGCTTCCCGCCGAGCGTGATCCGGACCCGCGCCGCCGACGACCGGGACCAGCCGGTCCGGTTGCTCTTCGGTTCCTGCCGGGAGGCCACCCACCAGGCGACCACCCGCAAGCTCCCCCCGGACGCGCTGGACGCGTACACCCGGCGGGTGCTGGCCGACCCCGGGCCGGCGGCCCTGCCCGACCTGCTGGTGCTGCTCGGCGACCAGGTCTACGCCGACGAGACCTCGCCCACCATGAAACGCCTGCTGCGCCGGCGCCGGCGGCGGCCCCGAGGCGCGCCGAGCGACCAGGTGGTCAGCTTCGACGAGTACACCAAGCTCTACCTGGAGTCGTGGAGCGACCCGGAGATCCGCTGGCTGTTCTCCACCGTGCCGAGCGTGATGATCTTCGACGACCACGAGATCATCGACGACTGGAACACGTCGGCGTCGTGGCGGGCCGAGATGCACGAGCAGCCCTGGTGGGCCGAGCGGATCGCCAGCGGGCTGGCCTCCTACTGGGTGTACCAGCACCTGGGGAACCTCTCGCCGGACGAGATCGCCGCCGACCCGGTCTTCGCGAAGGTGAGCACGGCCGAGGACGCCACCGGGGTGCTGCGCGAGTTCGGCCAGCGGGTCGACACCGAGGCCGACCTGGCCCACGACACCCAGCGCTGGAACGGAGTGCAGTACCAGTTCAGCTACGCGCTCGATCTGGGCCGGACCCGCCTGGTGATGCTGGACAGCCGGTGCAGCCGGGTGCTGGTGCCGGGCCGGCGGGCCATGCTGCCGGCCGCCGAGTGGTCGTGGTTCGTGGACCGGGCCCACGGCAGCTACGACCACCTGGTGGTCGGCTCCTCCCTGCCCTGGCTGCTGCCACCCGGCATCCACCACATCGAGGCGTGGAACGAGAAGCTGGCCGACTCCCGACGGCCGTGGGTCGCCGGGCTGGGCGAGCGGCTGCGCCGGGCGCTCGACCTGGAGCACTGGGGCGCGTTCCGCCGCTCGTTCGACGCCCTCGGCGCACTGTTCGCCCGGATCGGCAGCGGCGCCCCCGGCATGCCCGACGACCGCAAGGGCGCCGGCCCGGCGTACCCGGCGCCGGCGTCGATCAGCGTGCTCTCCGGCGACGTGCACCACTCGTACGTGGCCCGGGTCCGGTTCGCCGACCCGACGGTACGCACCCCGGTGCACCAGCTCACCTGCTCGCCGATCCACAACCAGGTGCCGGCCGGGATACGCCCGCTGATGCGGCTCAGCTGGGCGCGCGGGCCGGCCGGGGCGACCCGGGCGCTGGCCCGTACCGCCGGGGTGCGCCGGTCCTCGGTGAAGTGGCGCAAGTTGGCCGGGCCGTACTTCGGCAACGCGGTGGCCACGCTGACCCACGCCGGTCGGGTGGCCGACGTGATGATCGAGGGCACCACCGGCGACGGTCAACTCCGCGAGGTGGCACGGCAGCGGCTCACCGCCGCCGGCTGAGTACGCTGCCCGAGTGGACGAGCAGTTGCCGGAGAGCCTGCGCGAGGTCGAGCACGAGCTGACCGCACTGCTGCGCCGTGGGCGCGCGATCTCCTGGGAGATCGCCAGCGAGGTGCACCCCGACCTGGAGCCGAACACGTACGGGCTGCTGCTCTGGTTGCGTCGCTCCGGCGCGATCCGCCTCACCGACCTGGCCACCCGGCTCGGCATCGGCAAGGGCACGCTCAGCCGGCAGATCCACAGCCTGGAGAGCCTCGGGCTGGTCCGGCGCGATCCCGACCCGAGCGACCGGCGGGCCGCCCAGCTCAGCCTGACCGAGGAGGGGCAGCGCCGGTTCGACGCCGCCCGGGCGTCGCGCCTCGGGCAGATCCGCCGGGCCCTGGAGAGCTGGCCACGGCAGGACGTCGAGGACTTCGCGCGGCTGATGCGGCGCTTCAACGACGCCTGGGGCTGACCTGAGCGGATGCGGAATAGGTCGGCCACTACGGCAAGTTGTTGCTTGGGGCAACCAAGTCCTAGTGTTGCCCCAAGCAACAACTCTCGACTCCATTCGGAGGCACCCCCGATGACGCAGGTGACCGCGCCCACCCGGGCGACCACCGCCAACATGACCCACCGGCAGACCCTGGAAGCCCTCTCCGGCCTGCTGCTGGGCATGTTCGTCGCGATCCTGTCCGGCACGGTCGTCGCGAACGCGCTGCCCCGGATCATCACCGAACTGCACGGCACCCAGTCCGCGTACACCTGGGTGGTCACCTCGACGCTGCTGGCGACCACCGCGACCACCCCGCTCTGGGGCAAGCTCGCCGACCTGACCAGCAAGAAGGTGCTGGTCCAGGCCGCCCTGGCGGTGTTCGTCCTCGGCTCCGTGCTGGCCGGGCTCTCCCAGTCCACCGGGCAGCTGATCGCCTGCCGGGTGCTCCAGGGCGTCGGCGCCGGCGGTCTCACCGCGCTGGCTCAGGTGATCATGGCGACGATGATCGCGCCCCGCGAGCGCGGCCGGTACAGCGGCTACCTCGGCGCGGTGATGGCCGTCGGCACCATCGGCGGCCCGCTGATCGGCGGCGTCATCGTCGACACCTCCTGGCTCGGCTGGCGCTGGTGCTTCTACGTGGGCGTCCCGTTCGCGGTCCTCGCCCTGATCGTGCTCCAGAAGACCCTCAACCTGCCGGTGGTCAAGCGCAAGGTGAAGATCGACTGGTGGGGTGCCACGCTGATCACCGCCGCCGTGTCGCTGCTGCTGATCTGGGTCTCGCTCGCCGGCAACAGGTTCGACTGGCTCTCCGGCCAGAGCGCGGTCATGGTGGGCGGCGCGCTGCTGCTCGGGGCCGCCGCGATCCGGGTGGAGACCCGGGCCAGCGAGCCGCTGATCCCGCCACGACTGTTCCGCAACCGCACCATCACCCTCTCGGTGCTGGCCAGCATCGCGGTCGGCATCGCCATGTTCGGCGCCTCGGTCTTCCTCGGCCAGTACTTCCAGATCAGCCGGGGGGTGAGCCCGACCATGTCCGGCCTGATGACCCTGCCGATGATCCTCGGCCTGCTGGTCTCCTCCACGGTCGTCGGTCGGCTCATCACCAGCACCGGACGCTGGAAGCGCTACCTGGTCGCCGGGTCGGCCCTGCTCACCGCCGGTTTCGCACTGATGGGCACGCTGCGGGCGGACACCCCGTACTGGCGGCTCGCCATCTTCATGGCGCTGGTCGGCATCGGTGTGGGCATGACCATGCAGAACCTGGTACTCGCCGTGCAGAACACCGTTGGCGCGCACGAACTCGGCGCGGCCAGCTCGGTGGTGGCCTTCTTCCGCAGCCTCGGCGGCGCGGTCGGCGTCAGCGCGCTGGGTGCGCTGCTCGGCCACAACGTCAAGCAGTACCTCGCCGACGGACTGGCCGCGCTCGGCATCCCGACCACGTCCGGCAGCGGCGGCACCCTGCCGGACGTGCACACCCTGCCCGCCCCGATCCGGGCGGTGGTGGAGGCCGCGTACGGGCACGGAGCCGGGGACATCTTCCTGGCCGCCGCGCCGTTCGGGCTGATCGCCCTGATCGCGGTCCTCTTCATCAAGGAGGTGCCGCTGCTGCGGCACACCGGCGGCCCGCTCGCCGACGAGGTCGAGCAGGAATCGACCGTGGCCGCGGGTGGCGGTGCCGCCGTGATCCGCACCGGCCGGGACTGACCCGATGAGCAGCCCGGTCGACCGCGAGCAGTACGGCCCACAGGCCCGCCCGCTGCCGTACGAGCGAGGCACCGACGGGCCCCGGGTGGTCCTGGTCGGCGTCGACGGCAGCCGGACGTCGCTGCGCGCCGCCGCGTACGCCGCCGGGCTGGCCCGTCGTCAGGGCGCCGGGCTGGTGGTGGTCTTCGTCAGCTCGCCGGCCGGCTACGCCTCGATGATCTCGGGCGTGGTGGCCGGTGCCGTGCAGCAGACCCACGACGAACTGGCCGAGGACCTGCGCCAGGAATGCCGGCGCGGCGCCGACGAGCTGGGCGTGCCGGTGACCTTCCTGTGCCGGCGCGGCGACGCGTACACCGAACTGTGCGCCGCGGCCGACGAGACCCGGGCGGACCTGGTCGTGGTGGGCTCGTCCGAGCAGGCCGGGCATCGCCTGGTCGGCTCGGTCGCCACCCGCCTGGTCCGCACCGGCCGCTGGCCCGTGGTCGTGGTGCCCTGAGCGAAAACCTGTCGCCGGTTGTCAGATCTGCGGTCCAGGATGGCGGGCATGACCTGGAGAGCACCGGAGATCAACCGGACCCCTGAGCCCTGTGTCGGCGACGAGCGCACCATGCTGGCGGGCTGGCTCGACTACCACCGGCAGACCCTGCTGCTCAAATGCGCGGGCCTGACCGCCGAGCAGCTGAAGACCGCCAGCGTCGAGCCGTCCGGGCTCACCCTGCTCGGACTGGTCCGGCACATGGCCGAGGTGGAAGCCTGGTGGTTCCGGGAGAACTTCCTCGGCGAACGGGTCGACTACGCCTACTTCACCGAGGAAGATCCGGACGCCGACTTCGACGTCAGCACCGCCAACGCCGAGGCCGACTTCGCCACCTACCACCAGCAGGTGGAGCTGGCCCGCACCGCCGTCGCCGGCCGATCCCTGGACGAGACCTTCACCGAGGTCGGCCCGAAGCAGCGGACGTTCAACCTGCGCTGGGTCTACTGCCACATGATCGAGGAGTACGCCCGGCACAACGGGCACGCCGATCTGATCCGCGAGCGCATCGACGGCGTCACCGGCGAGTGACCGCCGGTCCGGCCGCAGCCGGCCGGCAAGGCCGCGCCCAAGCCGCAGCCGGCCGGCGAGGCCGCGCACAAGCCGCAATCGCCCGGCGAGGCCGCGCTCAGAACGCCAGCGCCGCCCGCAGGTAGCGCAGGTCGGGCGGGCCGCTCCACCGGTGCGCCGACAGCCCCGCCACCCGGGCGCCGCTGATCGCCCGGTCCTCGTCGTCGACGAAGAGCACCCGGGCCGGCGGGGTGTCCAGCGCCGCGCAGGCGGCCTGGAAGTACTCCTTGGCCGGCTTGTGCACCCCGATGACCGAGGAGTTGACCACCACGTCCAGCTCGCCGGTGAGGTCGAGCGCGGCCAGGTCGGCGTCGAGCAGGTCGGTCGCGTTGGTGCCGAGCCCGACCCGGATGCCGGCGGCCCGCACCTCGCGGATGAACGCCAGCACCTCCGGGTCGACCTCACCGCGGTACCGCTGCCACTGCTCCACGGCGGCTCGGGCCCGCGTCGGGTCGCCCACCGAGGGGGTCAGCGCGTCGGCGACACTCGACACCCACTCGGCATGGCTGACCCGGCCGGTCAGCACCGGCTGGAGCAGCCCCCAGGACTCGGCGATCTCGCCGAGCACGCCGGAGGAGAGGCCGTACTCCCGCTCCACCTCAGC
Organism: Micromonospora craterilacus; assembly: GCF_003236315.1. Taxonomy (GTDB): domain Bacteria; phylum Actinomycetota; class Actinomycetes; order Mycobacteriales; family Micromonosporaceae; genus Micromonospora; species Micromonospora craterilacus. Next base: position 11,084 of record NZ_POTY01000050.1, on the reverse strand, counting down.
GGCGACCGCCGGGTCCCACCGACGAAGTACGCCGTCGAAATCCACCAGGAGCGCCGTCGCGCGTTCCCGAGCCACTACCCGTTCTCCTCGCCGCGGCTGCGCCGCTCGTCGTCTTCGTCGGCCCGGTTGAGCCGTTGGCTGATCACCTGGGTCACCCCGCCACGCATGGTGACGCCGTACAGCGCGTCGGCGATCTCCATGGTGCGCTTCTGGTGCGTGATGACGATCAGCTGACTCTTCTCCCGCAACTGCGCGAGCAGGGTGATCAGCCGGCCCAGGTTGACGTCGTCGAGGGCCGCCTCGACCTCGTCCATGATGTAGAACGGGCTGGGTCGGGCGCGGAAGATCGCCACCAGCATCGCCACCGCGGTCAGGGACCGCTCGCCGCCGGAGAGCAGCGACAGCCGCTTGATCTTCTTGCCGGGCGGGCGGGCCTCGACCTCGACGCCGGTGGTGAGCAGGTCGTCCGGGTCGGTGAGGATCAACCGGCCCTCGCCGCCGGGGAACAGCACGGTGAAGACCTGCTCGAACTCCCGGGCGGTGTCGGCGAAGGCGCTGGCGAAGACCTCCAGAATCCGGTCGTCGACGTCCTTGACCACGGTGAGCAGGTCGCGCCGGGTCGCCTTGAGGTCCTCCAGCTGTTCGGAGAGGAACTTGTATCGCTCCTCCAGCGCGGCGAACTCCTCCAGCGCGAGAGGGTTGACCTTGCCGAGCAGGACGAGTTCCCGCTCGGCCTTGGCGGCCCGCTTCTCCTGCACCGGCCGTTCGTAGCGGACCGGTTCGGGCACCGGCAGGCCGTCGCGTTCCGCGGCGGCCACCTCCGCCTCGGTCGGCGGCACCGGCTGGTCCGGACCGTACTCGGCGATGAGCGTCTCCACCGTCAGCCCGAAGTCCTCGGCGGCCTTGGCCTCCAGCTGCTCGATGCGCAGCCGCTGCTCGGCGCGGGCGACCTCGTCCCGGTGCACCTGACTGGTCAGCCGCTCCAGCTCCACGCCGAACCGTTTGGCGGCGGCCCGCACCTCCTGCAGCTCCGCCTCGCGAGTGGCCCGTTCCCGGGCCACCGCGTCGCGGTGCTCCTCGGCCTGGGCGATGCTGGTGGCCAGCCGGGTCAGCGCCTCCCGCGCGCCACCGGCGACGGCCCGGGCGATGCCGGCGCCACGGGTTCGCGCCGCCCGCCGGGCCGCGGCCCGTTCCCGGGCGGCGCGTTCGGCTGTGGCCTGCCGGCGCAGCGAGTCGGCCCGCCCGGCGATGGAGGCCACCCGCTCCTCGGCGGTACGCACCGCGAGCCGGACCTCCATCTCGTTCTGCCGGGCCTGCGGCACCATGGCGGCGAGCTGATCGCGCTCGTCGGTGGAGGGCTCGGCGTCGATCGGCGTCGCCTCGGCCAGCCGCAGCCGCTCCGCCAGCTCGGCCAGGGCGGTGAGGTCCCGTTCCCGGGCCGCCTCGGCGCGGGCCCGCGACTCACCGAGGCGGTCGGTCTCCGCCTTCGCCGACCGGGCGGCAGCGCCCAGCTCGGCCAACCGGCGGGCGGCGGCGTTGCGGTGACTCTCCGCCTCCCGCTTGGCCGCGGCGGCGTGCTGCACCGTCTCCTTGGCTTCGGCCGCGGCGGACCGGGCGTCGACCAGCTGCTCGCGCAGTTCGGCGCTGGTCCGCTCGGCGGCGAGCCGGTTGGTCCGGGCCTCCTCGACCGCCGCCTGCACCTCGATGTAACTGGGTGCCTTCGCCGACCCGCCGGCCGCCGCGTACGCCCCGACCACGTCCCCCTCCCGGGTGACCGCCCGCAACTCGGGGTTGCCGGCGACCACCTCGGCGGCGGTGGCGAGGTCGTCGACCAGCACCACGTCGCGCAGCGCCCGGTGCACCGCCGGGCGGATCTGGGCATCGCAGTCGACCAGGTCGGGAGCCCAGTGCGCGGCATCGGGCAGCTTCGGGCGCAACGCGTCGGCCGAGCCGGCCATCCCCGGCCCGGCGGGGCTGCCGACCAGCAGCCCGGCACGCCCGGCGTCGGAGATCTTCAGCAGCCGCATCGCCTCGACCGCCTCGTCCACGCCGGTGACCGCCACCGCGTCGGCCAGGCCACCCAGCGCCGCGGCGAGCGCCGCCTCGTGGCCGGGCGCGACGGTGAGCAGGCCGGCGAGGCTGCCCAGCAGGCCGGGCACCTGGTCGGCGCGGGCCAGCAACGCGCCGGCGCCGTCCTTACGACGCAGGCCGAGCGCGAGCGCCTCCTCGCGGGCCTTCCAGGTGGCGGCGTCCTTCTCGGCCGTCCGCTCGGCGTCGGACAGGGACCGGACCGTCGCCTGCGCCTTCTCCTGGGCGGCGACCGCCTCGGCGTGCCGGGCGTCCAGATCGGCGTTGTCGCGGTCCGCCTCGGTGGACTGCTCGGCGACCGCGTCCAGCTCGGCCTGCGCCCGCTCGGCCCGGGCCAGCGCGTCGGTGTGCGCGGCGGCGAGCCGCTCGATCTCCTCCCCCGCGCTGGTGGTCCGCGCCCGAGCGGAGTTGACCTGCCCGGTCAGCCGGGCCAGCCCTTCCCGCCGGTCGGCGATGGCCTTCGCGGCGGCGACCAGCTCCCGCTCCGCGGCGGCCAGCTGCCGTTCCAGCTCCTGGCGGTGCTCCACCGCCTCGGCCAGGCGGATCTGGTCGTCGGTGAGCGCCCCGCGCAGCTCCTCCTCCTGCTCGCGGATCCGCTCAGCCTCGGCCTCCAGCTGCTCCGGGTCGCGGCCCGGGCGCTCGTCGTCCGGCGTGGCGCTCAGGTGTCGCAGCCGCTCCACCGCGAGTTGCTCGATCGAGCGGAACCGCTCCTGCAACGCGGAGAGCTTGTACCAGGTGTCCTGTGCGGCGGCCAGCAGCGGGGCGTCCTCGGCCAGCGCCGCCTCCAGCTCACCGAGGCGGGCCTGCACCTCGGCGTGCTCGGTCTCCACCTGCTCACGCCGGTGACGCAGCGCCGTCTCGTCGGCGATCTCCTTGTCCAGCGTGGTGCGCAGGGTGGCCAGGTCGTCGGCGAGCAGTCGCAGCCGGGCGTCGCGCAGGTTGGCCTGGATCACGGCGGCCCGCCGGGCCACCTCGGCCTGCCGGCCGAGCGGCTTGAGCTGGCGACGCAGCTCGGCGGTGAGGTCGGTGAGCCGGTTGAGGTTGGTCTGCATCGCGTCGAGCTTGCGCAGCGCCTTTTCCTTGCGCTTGCGGTGCTTGAGGACGCCGGCCGCCTCCTCGATGAACGCCCGCCGGTCCTCCGGCTTGGCGTGCAGCATGCCGTCGAGCCGGCCCTGCCCGACGATGATGTGCATCTCCCGGCCGATGCCGGAGTCCGACAGCAGCTCCTGGATGTCGAGCAGGCGGCAGGAGTCGCCGTTGATCTCGTATTCGCTCTCGCCGGAGCGGAACATCCGGCGGGTGATGGACACCTCGGTGTACTCGATCGGCAGGGCGCCGTCGGTGTTGTCGATGGTGAGGGTCACCTCGGCCCGGCCCAGCGGGGCCCGGCCGGCGGTGCCGGCGAAGATGACGTCCTCCATCTTGCCGCCGCGCAGCGCCTTCGCGCCCTGCTCGCCGAGCACCCAGGCGATGGCGTCGACGACGTTGGACTTGCCGGAGCCGTTCGGGCCCACCACGCAGGTGATCCCCGGCTCCAGCTTGAGCGTCGTCGCGGAGGCGAAGGACTTGAAGCCCTTCACCGTCAGGCTCTTGAGATGCACCTTCTCGATCCTCGTCCGGTGGCCGCCGTACCGTCGCCCGGCTGCGCGGACCCTGGTAAACCCGCAGACTAACCCGGGAGCGGGCGAAGCGCTCCACGCGACCCGCCTGCCGGTCGCCGCACGCCGTCCGGCCCACCCCGTCGCGACCAGCCGAAAAAGGGGTACGCACAGAACTGCGCGCCGGCACATCGTGTCGGCGCGCTGCGGTGCGGTGGTGCTATTCGGTTGTGGCGGCCAGGTGGGTCAGGTCAGCGCGGGCTCGGCCAGACGGAGCAGATCGTCCGCCTCTGCCGCAGCCGCCGCGAGCCGATCGTTCTCAGCGCGCAGCCGGGTGACCTCGAACTCCAGTGACTGAACCCTGGCACGCAGTCGGGTGACCTCGTCGAGCAGGCGCCGGTCGGGCGCCGCACCTACGTGGCCAAAGAGGGCCTTCGCCATTTTGACTCCTTGATTTGCGCTGCCGGAGAGGCCGGCCAACGCGCGCCCCTGTGTACGCGACTACCATTCCCGCGAATTCTGGGCATGGCCGGGCGCGACTGGCGACATCTCCATATTGAGCCGCAAACCCCTGCTTCGTCAAGTTCGCGCAGGCCGTAGATCATCTCGACGTCCACCTGGCCCGTCGCCGGGGGCTGCCACGAGGCGCGGACACGCTCTGTCCGGACGCCCCGACTCTACGCTCCGAAATACCGAAACACCTCACCCGGACGGGCAGCCTCCTCTTAACTCTTCCTTAGCCACATTGCCGCTGCTCAGGCCCGCCACGTAGCGTCACCCCGGCCCGTAACCGACCCGTGGAGGCGACAGGCGTGCACGGCAGGAACGATCCGATCGACCCGGCGGGCAACGCCCGGCGACCGGAACCGCCGACCGACGAGCCGGCCTGGTTGACCGACCGACCGGCGCCACGTTCGTCGTACCTGTTCGGTGACGAGCCGGTGGGCCCGTCCGACGGGTGGTACCAGGACCAGCCGACCGAGCAGTGGCGTCCCGGTACCCCACACCCGTACCACGCGGCCGAGGCGTACCCGCCGGCCGAGCCGTCGTACCCGGCGGAACAGGGCCGGCACGACGCCCCCACCACCTCGCCCGCCTCCTTCCGGGAGGAGGCGGGTTGGCACTCCGGCGAGCACTACCGGGCCATCGAGCCGGGAACCGGACACTACGAGCCCACCGGCGGCTGGTCGGTGGACGAGCCCACCACGCCGGTCGGCCCCGCCACGGACTGGACCGCCCAGCACAGCACGGACCGGACCGCACGGCACGCCGTGCCGGAGCCCGACCGGTACGACACCGTGAACCAGTGGTACGGCACGCCGGGCGACGTCCGGCCGGACGGGTGCGCCCAGCCGAACCACGACCGGTACGGCGGTGACGGAGCCGACGAACCCGCCGTCGAAGCGACCCGGGCCAGCCGGGCCACCGGCCGCCGCCGCTCGCGGCGTCCCCTGGTGCTCGGCGGCGCCGCCGCGGCGGCCACCCTCGCGGTGAGCGTCGGCGTCGCGGCCCTGGCGATGCCCGGTGACGACACCCGGCCCGACGCCACCGCCGGCGAGGGCATCGTCGCCACCGCTCCGGCGCTGGCCGAGGACGAGCAGAACCTGCCCGTCGAGACCCTCGACGAGCCGAGCCCCAGCCCGAGCGTCTCCCCCAGCACCGCAGCGCCGTCGCCGAGCCGGACCAGCAGGCCCACGCCGGCGCCGTCGCGCAGCACGGCGGCCTCACGGCAGGGCGTCGAACGTCAGGGCAGCCCGAGCCGGGGTGCCACGGCCACCACCGCCCCGTCCAGCGCCGCCCCGACCACCGGCTCCCCGCCCGCCGGCTCCTCCTCGGAAGCAGCGCAGGTCGTCGAACTGGCCAACGCGGAGCGGGCCAAGGCCGGCTGTGGCGCGCTGAGCGTCGACGAGAAGCTGATGACGGCGGCCCAGCGGCACAGCCAGGACCAGGCGGACAACCGGAACATGTCGCACACCGGCAGCGACGGCAGCGACCCCGGCGAGCGGATCGACCGGGTCGGGTACGTCTGGCGCACGTACGGCGAGAACGTGGCCTGGAACCAGAAGACGCCGGCCGCAGTGATGGACGCCTGGATGAACAGCCCCGGTCACCGGGCCAACATCCTGAACTGCGCATTCACCGAGATCGGCGTCGGCGTGGCGAGCAGCAACGGGCCGTACTGGACGCAGGTCTTCGCCGCGCCACGCTGAGCCCGGCCGCCGCGGTTGAGCTGTGGCACGCCCAACTGCGAGTCCTTGTCGGGTCTGTGCTCGTTTGACCCGGTGAGGTACGCCAGTGCCGGCGTACCGGCTCGGGCGGCGCAACGCCGTCCCGCGACCTGCGGAGCTGGCGATGCGGATCGGGCTGGGCGGGCAACCGGCGCGAGCGGTACGCCGGGCGCTGTCGGCCGGCCTGGCGCTCGCGCTGGTCGTGACGGTGGCCGCCTGCCGGCCCGACCTGCCCCCGCCCGGCGCGCCGACCAGCTGGCCGACCGCCGCCACCCGCTCCTGGCAGTGGCAGTGGCAGCTGACCGGGGTGCTGGATCCGGCGGTCGAAGCGGACGTGTTCGTGCTCGACCCGATCACCACGACCGCGGCGCAGACCACCCAGCTGCGATCCCGGGACCGCCGGCTGATCTGCCAGGTGTACGTCGGATCGGTCCACCCCGACGACCCGGACGCGAGCCGGTACCCACCGCAGGCACTCGGCGCGACGGCTGACGGCACCGGGCGCATCTGGCTGGACGTACGCCAGTGGAACGCCGTGCGACCGGTGCTGGCCGACCGGTTCCGGCTCTGCCGGGGCAAGGGCTTCGGCGCGGTGGTGCTCGCCGACGCCGACGGCTACCAGCAGCGCTCCGGCTTCCCGCTGGATTTCGACCACCAGTTGCAGTTCAACCGCCGGCTCGCCGCGCTGGCCCGCTCGCTGGACCTCTCTCCCGGCCTGCTCGGCGACCTGCCGCAGGTCGCCGCGCTGGCGCCGGACTTCGACTTCGCGGTCAACGAGGAGTGCGTACGGCTGGCGCAGTGTGACAAGTTGCTGCCCTTCGCCGACGCCGGCAAGCCGGTGTTCCACGTCGAGTACGCCGGCGTCACCACGGACTTCTGCGTCACCAGCGTCGGCTACGGGTTCGCCTCCATCCGCAAGAACCGCACCCTCGACGCCTGGCGGCTAGCCTGCCCGTCGCCGTGACGGTCAGCCGCGCAGCAAGCCCCGGGGGCGCGGCTGGCAGCGCGGGCAGCTGTACGACGAGCGGTTCATGAACGCCTCGCGGCGGACCGACGCGCCGCAGCGGCGGCACGGCTCCCCCTCGCGTCCGTACACGTTCAGCGACCGGTCGAAGTAGCCGCTCTCGCCGTTGACGTTGACGTAGAGGGCGTCGAAGCTGGTGCCGCCTGCGGTGAGCGCCTCACCGAGCACGTCCCGCACGTGGCCGAGCAGCCGCCGGGCCGCCGGACCGGTCAGCGCGTCGGTCGGCCGGGCGCCGTGCAGTCCCGCCCGCCACAGCGCCTCGTCGGCGTAGATGTTGCCCACCCCGGAGATCAGCGTCTGGTCGAGCAGAGCGCGCTTGACCTCGGTACGCCGCCGACGCAGCGCGGCGACGAACTCCGTCTCGGAGAACTCCGGGTCCATCGGGTCCCGGGCGATGTGCGCGATCTCCGCCGGTAGCGTGGCACCGCCCTCGCTCACCGCCAGCCCGCCGAACGTGCGCTGGTCCACGAAGCGCAGCTCGGGGCCGTCGTCGGTGAACCGGAACCGCACCCGCAGGTGCGCCTCGTCGGGGGTGGCAGCCGGTTGCAGGAGCAGCTGACCGGACATCCCGAGGTGCCCGACCACCGCGTCGCCGCTGTCCAGCGGTAACCAGAGGTACTTGCCGCGCCGGCGTGCGTCGAGCACGGTCCGGCCGGCCAGGACGTCGGCGAAGTGGGCACCGCCCGGAACGTGCCGGCGGACCGCCCGGGGGTGGCGTACCTCGACCGAGTCGATCCGGCGGCCGATCACCCAGCGGGCCAACCCCTGCCGGACGGTCTCCACCTCCGGCAGCTCAGGCACGGCCGGCCTCGGCCTGGACCTCGGCGACCGGGTCGCGGTGCCCGTCACCGGCGGTCGCGTCGACCTGTACCGCCGCCTCCACCGAGCCGTCGGCAGCCGTCTCGGCCTGCTCGGTGAGGGTCCGCCACGCGGACTCCGCCGCCCGCTGCTCGGCCTCCTTCTTGCTCCGCCCGTCGGCGCCGCCGTACCGGTTGCCGGCGACCACCACCCAGGCGGTGAAGGTCTTCAGGTGGTCCGGCCCGGCACCCTCGATCCGGTACTCCGGAACACCGAGACCGAGCGCGGCCGTCAGCTCCTGCAGGCTGGTCTTCCAGTCCAGCGCGGCGCCCCGGCCGGCCGACTCGGCCATCAGCGGGTCGAACAGCCGGTGGATGACGATGGCGGCGGTGTCCAGCCCGTACTGGAGGTAGATCGCGCCGAGCAGCGCCTCCAGGGTGTCGGCGAGGATGCTCGCCTTGTCCCGGCCACCGGTGCTCTCCTCACCCTTGCCCAGCAGCAGATACTGGCCGAGCCCCTCCGGGCCCAGGCCACGGGCCACGTCGGCGAGGGCGCGCATGTTGACCACGCTGGCCCGCAGCTTGGCCAGCTGCCCCTCGGGCAGGTCCGGGTGGTTGTGGAAGAGCGCGGTGGTGATCACCACACCGAGCACCGAGTCGCCGAGGAACTCCAGCCGCTCGTTGGTGGGCAGGCCGCCGTTCTCGTAGGCGTACGAGCGGTGGGTGAGCGCCCGCTCCAGCAGTTCCGGGTCCAGTGAGACGCCGAAGGCCGCCTCCAGATGGCCGATGGAGGGCCGCCGTCGCTTGTCGTTGCTCATGATGTACGTACCTCGGTGTCGGTCGTGCGATCGGTGCGGTCCCCGGCAAGCAGCGCGGCGACCCGGTCGGTAGCGTTCCGCCGCCAGAGACGGGCGGCCAGGGCAATGCCGGAGGCGATGTCGTCGGGCTGGGCGGCTCCGTGGCAGACCACCACCGTTCCAGCCACCCCGAGCAGGGCGGCCGCCCGGGGTGCCTCCCCGCCGGGCGGTGGCCCGCCGGCCATGGCGTACGCGCCCTCGACGGCCTTGAGCAGCACGTTACCGGTGAACCCGTCGGTGACCACCACATCAGCGCGCGTGCCGAGGCAGACGTCGTACCCCTCGACCAGCCCGACGTAGCGGGCGCCGGCGGGCAGTGCCACGGTGCTGAGCACGGGGTCGGCCAGCCGGCGGGCCCGGTCGCCCTTGCCAGGCTCGGTGCCCACGGAGAGCAGCCCCACCCGGGGCGCGGCGAGGCCGTGCGCGACCGCGGCGTACGCGGCGCCGAGCACGGCGTGCCGGGCCAGGGTCGCCGGACCCGGTTCCAGCGAGCCGCCGACGTCGAGCAGCACGACGGGCCCGGAGAGGGCGGGCAGGGCGGCGGCGAGTGCCGGCCGCCGGACCTCGGGCCAACGGCCGAGGCCGAGCGCGGCGGCGGTGACGGTGGCGCCGGTGGACCCGGCGGAGACCAGCGCGTCAGCCTGCCCGGCACGGACGGCGGCGGCCGCAGCCCGGACGGTGGACTCGGCGCGGGCGGCGGTGGGATCGTCGGCCATGTCGACGGCGGTGTGTGCCGGACGGACGGTGACCCGGTTCCGTTGAGCCGGGTCGAGGGCGTCAATCAGCTCGCCGGCCACCTTTGTCGGGCCGACGAGCAGGAGGTGCAGGTCAGGGTCGGCGCGCATCGCCCGTAGAGCGCCGTCCACCACGACGGCGGGAGCATCGTCCCCGCCGAGGAGGTCAACGGCGATCCGTGCGGTGCCCGGCTCCTTGGCGACGCCGGCCGGGGAAAGCCGGCCGGCGTCGGCGGGAGCAGCGGGCGATCGCCGGGGTGTGCGCGTCGCCCGACCCGTGGTCGGAGACGTCACTCGGCGTTCAGGTCAGACCTCGAGGACCTGGCGGCCGTTGTAGGTGCCGCAGACGGAGCAGGCTGCGTGCGGCAGCTTCGCGGACTTGCACTGCGGGCAGGCCACGGTCGCGACCGCCGCGGCCTTCCAGTTCGCCCGGCGGGACCGGGTGTTGCTGCGCGACATCTTGCGCTTGGGGACGGCCACGGTTCTTACTCCTCTGTACGGGTCAGTTGCGACAGGCCCGCCCAACGCGGGTCGATCTGCTGGTGGCTGTGATCGGCCGGCAGATCGTCCAAGTGCACCCCGCAGTCGGGGCACAAGCCCGGGCAGTCCTCCCGGCAGAGCGGGTTGGTCGGCAGTGCGAGCACCACCGCGTCCCGCAGCGCCGGTTCCAGGTCGATCAGGTCGCCCTGCATGCGGCCGACCTCATCCTCCTCGGTGGTGACATCCGTGGTGCTGTTCTGGTACGCGTACAGCTCCTGGATGGTCACCGTCACCGAGTCGTTGATCTCGCGCAGGCAGCGCCCGCACTCGCCCCGGATCGGACCGCTGACGGTCCCCGAGACGAGCACGCCCTCGGACACCGACTCCATCCGCAGATCGAGGTCGAGGCCAGCGCCCTCCGGCACGCCGATCAACTCCACGCCGAGGTCCGACGGCGCCGGTACCACCCGTTTGACGGTACGCAACGCACCAGGCCGGCGCGGTAGCTCCCTCGTGTCGAGGACCAGCGGCGACCTGGGGTCGAGTGAAGTGGGTGTGTGCTTGGGCATAGTCAGACTCCGGCCGGTGAGAGGCCGACATACGAGGTTACCTGGACCAGCACCCCAGCGTCGAACCGGGGCCTGGCCGGACCCCGGCCGGCGGTTAGGGGGACGCTGCTCAGAAGGGGAGTGGGCGCTCCGCCTCGTCGCCGGCGAAGGTGCCGATCTCCCGCAGCGCGTGCATCTTGTCCCGCCCGCGTTCGATGGAGGCCAGCGCCCGGGTGAGGAACTGCTCGAAGTTGGCCAGCGCGGTGTCGACGTAGTCGTCGACCTCCTCGCGCAGGCGCTGCGCCTCGGCCCGGGCCTCGGCGATGATCCGGGCACCCTCGTGCTCGGCGGAGACGGTGATCTCGTTCACCGAGACCAGGCGGGCGTGTTCCGCCTCACCCTCACTGATGATCCGGTCGGCCTCCCGCTTACCGGCCTCCATGATCTTGTCCCGCTCGTCCAACAGGGCGGCGGCCCGGCGCAGGTCGGCGGGCAGCTCGACGCGCAGTTCGTCGAGGGCCGCGATCATCTCGCCCCGGTCGACCATGCAGTTGTTGCGCGACATCGGGACGGAGCGCGCCTGCTCCACCATGGCGATCAGTTCGTCGATGCGGTCGAGCGGGTCCACCGGTACCTCACTCCTGTCGTTCGTCGGGCCGACCTACATCATGCGGGCTGCGGCCGGGTTCCCGCTTCAACCAATGATGTCGTCCCCACTCCACCCACACCC
>NZ_POTY01000509.1 GCF_003236315.1 Micromonospora craterilacus | reverse complement strand
GGCTGGCAGAGTGGAGGGGTGAGCCGTACCCCGCAGGGCCATCGCGCCAGCCTGGACAAGCAGCCGCACGAGGTCGCCGCGATGTTCGACGGCGTCGCGGCCCGCTACGACCTGACCAACACCGTCCTCTCCTTCGGGCAGGACCGGTCCTGGCGGCGCGCCACCCGGGCGGCGCTCGAACTGCGCCCCGGTGATCGGGTCCTCGACGTGGGCGCGGGCACCGGGGTCTCCACCGAGGAACTCGCCCACTCCGGGGCGTACGCGGTCGGTGCCGACCTGTCGCTCGGCATGCTGTACGCCGGCAAGCGCACCCGTCCACAGGTGCCGCTGCTGGCCGGGGACGCCCTGCGGCTGCCCTTCGCCGACGCCAGCTTCGACGCGGTGACCATCTCCTTCGCGTTGCGCAACGTCAACGACACCGACGCCGCGCTGCGCGAACTGGCCCGGGTGACCCGGCCGGGTGGCCGCCTGGTGATCTGCGAGTTCAGCACCCCGGTCAACGCCGCCTTCCGCACCGTCTACCTGTCGTACCTGATGCGCTCCCTGCCGGCGGTGGCGCGGGCCGTCGCCAGCAACCCCGACGCGTACGTCTACCTTGCCGAGTCGATCCGGGCCTGGCCGGATCAGCCGGCCCTGGCGGCCCGGGTGGGCGCGGCCGGTTGGGGTCGTGTGGCGTGGCGCAACCTGACCGGTGGGGTGGTGGCCCTGCACCGGGCCGTACGGGAGTGACTTTCCCTATTTAGGTGAATGCGGCGATTTAGTCCGCTTTGCGCCGTAGGCTGGCCAGCATGACGGATCCGAAGGATGTGGCCATCGACGATGCCGCGGAGCTGGTCGAGCAGCTCAGGGATCTGGCCGGCGCGGATCCCGCGGACGTGCGCCAGGTGGTGTCCGAGGTGCTCGCGGCCCTGGACCGGGCCGCCGGCGGCACGCTGCGCGAGCACCTGCCGGAAACGATCCGGGCTGGTCTGGAC
>NZ_POTY01000508.1 GCF_003236315.1 Micromonospora craterilacus | reverse complement strand
ATCTTGTACTCCTCGGTGAGGGTGGTGACCGGGCCGGGCCAGGTGGCCTGGGCGACCTCGATCGGCTTGCGGTGCGGGTCGTACGCCACGTGCAGCAGGTGCAGCACGGGGGTGTCGGGGCGGATCCGAAGGGTCTCTGACTCCTCCCGGCTGGGCTGGCGCGCGCTGATCGTGTCGGTGGCCGTCGCGTACCGCCGGCCGATGGCCTCCTCGGCCTCCTGGTAGAGCGGACGGCCGAACGCCTCGGCGCGCTCCAGCGAGGTGCCGGTGGTGTCGGCGGGCAGGAACCAGGAGGCGCCCACCTCCACCGGCGAATCCTCGGTACGCACCAGGTGCCGGCGGCAGAGCAACTCGGTGCCGTCCGGTACGCCGAACGCGTCGGCCACCTCGGGCGGCGCGGGGGAGCGGCCGACGGAGACGAGCTGCTGACGGTACCGGGCGGCCAGGTCGGTGTGGTAGCCGCGGAAGCCGCCGTAGCGCCCGCGGGAGAGCCGGTTGAGCCGCCGCCGGGTGCCCCGCACGTACGTACCGGAGCCCGGTTTGGTGATCAGTACGCCCTCGACCCGCAGCTGGTCGACGGCGCGTTGCACGGTCTGCTTGGCCACGCCGAACATCTCGGCGATGGCCGGGATCGACGGCAGCCGCTCGCCCGGCCCCCAGTCGCCGCGGCGGATCTGCGCCTTGAGCTGCGCGGCGATCTGCCGGTGCGGAAACTCTGCCACGCCCGGATTGATCTGCATGCCGCCCTCCTATCAGCTAGGTTCCTAGGATGCCTCAGGCGGGGTGACCTGCGCCACCCCGACACGCACGAACCCCGCTCGCATCGGCACCGACCCGCGCGCGAGCTGACCTGCGCGCTGCCGCCGATCACCCTGGCCAGCTCGCACGTGGCCCAGGTCCGCCGGTACACCGAGGCGATCGCCCGGGGCGTCGGCGTACGCGGCCTGCTCAACGTGCAGTACGCGCTGAAGGACGA
>NZ_POTY01000507.1 GCF_003236315.1 Micromonospora craterilacus | reverse complement strand
TAAAGTGATCTCAACGACTTTGCGGTAGGTACTTGTACTCGAAATGGGTCAGGTGCAGGGCTGCGGCGATGATGTCGCCGATTCGGCGGGGGCTGGCGGTCGTGTGGCGTAGCGTCTTCCAGCGTCCGACCAGGATCGCGAAGCCGCGTTCTCCTTGCCAGCGCAGGCCGCGTAGCAGTCGGTTGTAGGCGCGGTTGTCGGGTGCGAGCCGGCGGCCGTCGGTGGGCTGCTTGAGCGGTGTTTTGATGCCGTGGCCTGCGCTTTCGTAGCCGGAGTCGGCCAGGGCGGGTAGGTCGAGGTCAGCGGCGGCCCAGTTCAGGGCGGCGGTGATGCCGAGTTCGCGGGCGCAGCTGGTGTCGTGCAGATGCCCGGGCATCGCCGCCGAAGTCCAGATCGGTAGACCATCGGGGCGCATGACAGCTTGGATGTTCGCGCCGAAGTCGCGGTGTTTTCCGGAGAACCAGGCGTCGATCACCTCGCCCTTGACCGACAGGGTCGTCTCGGCCAGCCGGTCGCAGTCGAACAGCTTCCCGTCCAGAATCACATGCGACCAGCCCTCGTCGGCGGCCCGACGCAGGGCGGTGTGCAGGTCGTTGGCCTGGGCGGCGAGCACCGCGATGCCCTCGTCGCGGTAGCGGTACGCGGTCGCCCGGGAGATACCGAACCCGGCTGCCAGCAAGGTCATGTCCTCGGCCTTGCGGAACCACACCAGCACCAACAACGCCTGGTAGAAGCAGGTCAAGGCGCGGGTACCCGAGCGCGTGCCCCGAGCCCGGCGCTCGGCGGCGAGGAGCCGGCCGAGGTACCGCACAAGTTCCCTCGGGACGTCGGCCATGGCACGATAGGCAATCACGTGGAGCCCTCTCGAAGACGTGTTTCTGTCGCAAGGACGTGTCTATCGATGGCTCCACGCCTGTTTCCACTGCCGCCCGACTCGACACCTTCGCCCGTGTCGCACCAATCAACCCTTATGCGTTGCTGAGATCAACTCA
>NZ_POTY01000506.1 GCF_003236315.1 Micromonospora craterilacus | reverse complement strand
CGTGCCAGTCAGGCGGGTCGTGGCCCCGGACCGGTGTTCCGGGTCTGTTCAAGAGGCGGTCAGCGAGTAGGCCGGCAGTGGCGTGTTGCCACGATCCTTCGCCAGGGACCGGAGCACATCCGCCTGGCTTTGTACCAGGTCCCGTACCGTTTGCGGCAGCTCAGCCATCCGGTCGACATCGTCGAGCAGTGTCACGCAGGCGTTCACCTCCCAGTCACCGTCCTGTAGGGAGGCGGTGTCCACGGCCTGTCCCGGGACGGGGCACCAGCCTGCCGCCGGGAGCGTCCGGAGCAGACTTTCGTGCGAGAACGGCGTGCGCACATTGCCTTCGCCCCGCGACCCGCTCGCCTCGAACTGGCCCTGGATTAGGACGGCCAGCAGGTGGGGCAGTTGGTCGGCCGAGCTGGGTGCGAGGTCCCACTCGGTGAAGCACAGGGTCCGTGCCCACCGGCGGACCCGGGCGAGGCTCTCCCGCAGCTGGTCCAGGGAGGCGAAGTACCAGGAGCAGTGTGCCAGGACGGCGTAGTCGAACCCGCCGCTGGGGAAAGTGACCGCCTCATCGAGGATGTCCAGGCTGAAGCGGAATTCGATGCGGGAGCCCAGCGGTGTCGCCTTGAGGTGCTCTGCCGACTGGCCCAAGGTGATCGGGGTGCCGTACGACGGATCGGCGATGTCGACGGCGACCACGCGGCCCTGCGGGCCGACGGCCTCGGCCAGGACGGCCGTCATGTCGCCCTGTCCGCAGCCGACTTCCAGGACCGACGCTCCGGCTGGGATGCCCCAGCCAGAGACGAGTGCGGCCCGGTAGCGGGTCTGGGTCAGCTGTATGTCGGGGCTCACATCGGCGGCGGCCATGGCGGCCGCGATCGAAGGCACCTTCGACATGAGGTCGGTCTTGTTCACAGACTCCTCCGCCGGGCTCTCCGGGTGTCGTGCATGCCGAGGCCGCTGTTGTGCAGGCGGGGCTGACGCCGGTCGTTGATCTCCAAAAGTTACCAGAAA
>NZ_POTY01000505.1 GCF_003236315.1 Micromonospora craterilacus | reverse complement strand
CCACTCGACCAACCCGCGGCGATCTTGCACTTTTGGTCGCTGAGATGTGTCTCATATGGCTTTTGTCCCGACAGAAAGTGCAAGATCGCCGCGGGTTGGTCGAGTGGGGTTCATTGATGCTTGTCGCTTGGTTTGGTTGAATGCGTGGGGGAGCGTCAGGGCCGTCACATTCCTCGATACGTGACAGGAGTTTCCGCATCATGCTCCGAAGGCCTCTGCTTACCGCTCCGGTGGCCGCGTTCGTGGCCGTCCTTCTCGCCGTCACCACGTGGTCGGCGCTGCCCGCTCCGCCCGCCAACTCCGCGGTGTCGTCCCGGCCGGTGCTTGCCGCCGTGCCGGCAGCGCTGGCCGCGCCCGTGCGGGTCATGCCGCTCGGCGACTCGATCACCGGATCTCCCGGCTGCTGGCGGGCGTTGCTCTGGAACCGCCTCCAGTCGGCCGGGTACACCAACATCGACTTCGTCGGCACGCTCGGCCCGCAGGGGTGCGGCCAGCCGTACGACGGCGACAACGAGGGCCACGGCGGCGCCCTGGTCACCAACGTGGCCAACCAGAACCAGCTGCCGGGCTGGCTGTCGGCGACCCGGCCCGACGTCGTACTCATGCACTTCGGCACCAACGACGTGTGGAGCAACATCGCCCCCGCCACGATCCTGGCCGCGTACGGCAGGCTGGTCGACCAGATGCGCGCCAGCAACCCCGCCATGCGCGTCCTGGTCGCGAAGATCATCCCGATGGCGCCGAGCAGTTGCCCCGACTGTGGCCAGCGGGTGGTGGCCCTCAACAGCGCCATCGACGGCTGGGCGGCGGGCAAGACCACCGCGCAGTCGCCGATCGTCGTGGTCGACCAGTGGACCGGCTTCAGCACGGCCGCCGACACCTACGACGGGGTGCACCCCAACGCCGCCGGCGACCGGAAGATCTCCGACCGGTGGTACCCGGCGCTGACCGCGGCCCTGACTGGCGGCCCGACGCCCACTCCGACAGCCACAACGACCCCCACCGCCACACCC
>NZ_POTY01000504.1 GCF_003236315.1 Micromonospora craterilacus | reverse complement strand
CAGTGAGCCTTTCCGAGTAACGGTTGGTGGCGTTGGGTGATCATGTCGTGCGGCAATGGTCGATGTGGAGCAGGACCAGGGCGGCGGCGGTGATCCGGCCGATGCTCCAGGGACACAGGCTGACGTTGCGCAGCGCTTTGAAGGTGGTCTTGAGCAGGGAGTTTCCGCGTTCGCCGATGGCGCGGACCGCGTTGTGTGCCTTGTTGAACTGCTGCTGCACGTCGGTGCAGGCCTCGTTGCACGGCTTCTTGAACGCCACCGTGATCGTGTCGGCTTCGCCTTCGTAGCCGAGATCACCGAGGACCCGTAGATCGTCGTCGGTCCAGGTGCTCAGCAGCGGCAGGATGCCATGCTCGCGCAGCGCGGTGGTGTCGTGTTCACGGCCGGGGCGTACCGGCGAGGTCCACAGCGGCCACCCGTCCGGAGCCGTGATGACCTGCACGTTCCCGCCGTGGTTGTCGTGCTTGCCCGACCACCACAGATCCACCCCGGGAGTCGGCCCGGGGGTGCGGCACCGGTCCGTTTCGATCAGCGTTCCGTCGATGTTGACGTGGCCGTAGCCGGCCATCTTCGCGGCCAGCAACACCGAGTGCAGGCCGGGCGCCTGGGCGGCGAGCACGGTGATGCCCTCATGCAGGTACGCGTACCCGGTCGACCGGCTGATCTTGTTGTCGGCGACCAGTTGCGAGACACGGGTCCCGTCGATCAACCAGCGGATCACCAGGACGGCCTGCTTGAAGCAGCCCAACGACCGGGTCCCCGCCCGGGTACCGAGCCGCTGCCGTTGCGCGTGCAGAAGGCCGGACAGGAACGACACGGTCGCCTCACGTACGGGTAGGACGGCGGTGTATGTGACACTCATAGCGACGCAGAACCTCGATGACGGTGATCCCGGGAAGGACCACCTTCATACCGGGGTTCTGCGTCTTCTCGTTGCACCGCAACGGATCCGGGCGCGTCCGGACCACCGACCGCGCCAGCTACCCCGAGTCCCTACACCGTTACTCGGAAAGGCTCAGTG
>NZ_POTY01000503.1 GCF_003236315.1 Micromonospora craterilacus | reverse complement strand
CCCCGCACCGCCCCCGCCGCCGCGCTGGTCTGCGGGTACGGGCTGCTCGCGGCGATCCTGCTGATGCCCACCACCCGGTTCGGCTACCTGCTGTACCCGATCGCTTTCCTCCTCTGGGCGCCCGCGCTCGAAGTTCCCGGGATCCCGCAACCGGCGAGCAAAGTCCGCCCGCAGGGCGTAGACCTGAGGACATGACCACCTACCGCGACCGCGCCGAGGCGGGCCGGATGCTCGCCGACCGCCTCACCGCCCTGATCGGCGAACCGGACGTCGTCGTGCTCGGCCTGGTACGCGGGGGCGTATCCGTGGCCCAGGTCGTCGCCGAACGCCTCGGCGCACCGCTGGACGTGCTGGTGGTCCGCAAGCTCGGCATGCCGTGGGCTCCCGAGGTCGCCTTCGGGGCGCTCGGCCCAGGCGGGGTGCGGGTGCTCAACGACGTGGTCGCCAGCCAACTCGGCCCGGACGAAATCGCCGAGGTACAGCACCAGGAACAGGCCGAACTGGACCGGCGCGAGCAGCACTACCGGGCCGGCCGTCCGCCGCTGGACCTGACCGGCCGTACTGCGGTGATCGTCGACGACGGGCTGGCCACCGGGGCGACCGCTCGCGCGGCCGTCCAGGTCGCCCGCCACATTGGTGCTCGGCGCGTCGTGGTCGCCGTACCGGTCGGTTCACAGGAGGCATGCGAGATGCTGGCGGCCGAGGCCGACGAGCTGATCTGTGCCCAACGACCGCCCGCGTTCGGCGCGGTCGGGTCCTACTACGACGACTTTCACGAGGTCTCCGACGACGAGGTCCTGGCCGCGCTGACCGCTACCGCGTGAACCGACCAGGTACCGTCGGGTGATGAGCCTGACCTGTCCCAAGTGTCACGGAGAAATGCGCCAGTACGAGCGCAGCGGCGTTGTCATCGACCAGTGTGGCGAGTGCCGGGGCATCTTCCTCGACCGCGGCGAGTTGGAGAAGCTGTTCGAGGCGGAGGCCAACTGGAGCGCGCAACAAGCCCCGCCCGCCCCCCAGCCGGCCCAGCATGTGAC
>NZ_POTY01000502.1 GCF_003236315.1 Micromonospora craterilacus | reverse complement strand
CCCCCACCGCCACCACGAACAGCACCACCACCAGCGCGCCGAGAGCGGCCAGCAGCGCCTTCTGCTGCCCGCTCATCGTTTGTCGTCCGGCGGAACCTCGGTGAAGCGGATGGTGTCGACGCCGGCGAAATAGCGGTCGGTGCTCTGCGTCTTGCCGATCGCGACAACGGTGAGTTGGTGCGGCCCCGCGCGGAGCGGCACCCGGGCCACGTCGACCCAGTCGGTGATCTGCACCTTGGCGGTGTAGCCGATGAACGGGTCACCGACCTGCCGGCCGTCGATCAGGAAGACGATGTTGGCGTAGTCGGGTGCGGTGGTCAGCACGGCGGAGAACTGCCAGGTCGCCTCGGTGGGCAGGTCCACCGTCACGGTCACCCGGTCGTTGATCGCCCGGCCGAGGAAGAACAGCTGGGCGTCCTGCGACCAGGTCACCTCGCAGCAGTTCTGCTGGACCACCACCGTCGCACCGGAACCGGCCGGCGAGTCGACCCGGGCCCCGGTCACCAGGGTCTCCGCCTCGATGGTCACCACCTGCGGCACCGGCGGCGGGTCGTCGCCCCGGGTCACCAGGAACACCACCACCGCCGAGACCACCAGCACCAGCGCCGCCGCTGCGGCGATCCACGGCCACGGCGTACGCTTCGGCGGCGCCACCGCCTGCACCTCGTAGGTGACCCGTCCGCTGGAGCGGGAGCTCTCCTCCGGCGCGGTGTTCGCCGAGTACGCGAACCCGGTCATGTCGTAGCGGCGCGGCGGCGTGCCCGGCGGCACGGCCAGGCGTACCAGAAAGGACACCGAGCCCTGCCCGGGCACCACCCGCTGCGGCTCGGTGACGGTGAACCACGACCGCTGCGTGCCCTCGCCGGGCGCCACGTCGAACACCACCGTGTCCGGCGCCAGGCCCGGGTTGGAGACGGTGAAGGTCAGCTCTCCGGCGTTCCGGGCGTCCAGGGTGAACTGTCCGGCGGCGGCGACGACGGTCCATTCGGTGGTCATGACGGCTCCTCGGGAGCGGATACGGGCGGGGTGGGGACAGGAG
>NZ_POTY01000501.1 GCF_003236315.1 Micromonospora craterilacus | reverse complement strand
GTGTCGCGCTAGCAGTTCGGCCAGGTCGGCCCGCTCGGTCTGCCGGCCGACCAGCTCGTCCACGGGCGTGGGGAGTCGGCCCGGCGGCGGAGCGCCAGTCACCCGGATCGTGGCGGAATCGGCGGCGGTGCCCAGCCCGGGTGCCTGGGCCAGCACGTCCGACTCCAGCTGCCGCAGCCGGTCGCCCGGGTCGATGCCGAGTTCCTCGGCCAGCTGGCGACGGGCGGTGCGCAGGGTGCCCAGCGCGTCGCCCTGCCGGCCGGCCCGGTACTGCGCCAGCGCCAGCAGTTCCCACAGCCGCTCGTCCAGCGGGGTCTCCTCGACCAGCGCGGCGAGTGGGGCGATGGCGGCGGCGTGCTCGCCGAGGGCGATGCTGGCGGCGTGCCGGTCGGCGACCGCCGTGGCTCGGATCCGCTCCAGCCGGGCGGCGTGGACGAGCAGGGGCGGGGCATCGGCGATGTCCTCGTACGGGCGGCCACGCCAGGAGGGCAGCACCGCATCCAGTGCCGTGGCCGCCGCCCCTGGGCGGTTCGCCACCAGCGCCGCGTGCGCCTCGATCGCCACCCGCTCGAACCGGTCGGCGTCGACACTTGCGGGGCGCAGGCGCAGCGCGTACCCGGAGCCGTTCCAGACCACCCGCCGGGCGGCGGCGCGGGCGGCCCGCCCCGGCTCGAGCAGCCGGCGCAGCAGCGCGACGTACCCCTGCAGGGTGTTGCTCACCGCCGGGGGCGGGCTGTCCGGCCAGACCTGCTCGATCAGCGTCGTCGCGGGCACCGCCCGCCCGCCGGCCGCCACCAGCAGCGCCAGCACGGCGCGCGGTCGTGGCCCGCCGACTTTGACCTCTGCGCCGTTGACCCGCAACCGCAGCGGGCCGAGCACCGACACCTCCACGTCCTCCATGCACGCTCCGTCCCTCACCTGATGTCACCGATACAGGCGCGCGAGGCAAGCGCGAACGTTGCCGACCCGCCTGTCGCCCTTCCGACGGCTCGGGGCCACCCGCCGTTCCGCTGCGGCAGGGCTGCCTGGTGGCGGCCGGTTGGGTGGGAC
>NZ_POTY01000500.1 GCF_003236315.1 Micromonospora craterilacus | reverse complement strand
TGGGTAGGGGGCGGCGGGTGCGGGCGACGTGTTGGAGCATGTCGCCGATGTCGACGCGGCGGTTGCGGTCGCGGTCGGCGAGGGCCAGGAGGGCGCGGGCCTGGTCGAGTTCGGTGGCGGCGTTGGCGCGGGTGTCGAAGCCGCCTCGGCGGAGTTGGCGGCGGCGGCCCTCGGCGGTCAGGGGTAGTTCGAGTTGGTAGTGCCAGTGACCATGGTCGGAACTCCAGGCGCGGTTGGCGCGGCGGAGTTTGGGGCAGTGGTTGCCGAGCGGTTTGCCGGTGTGGGTGTCGCGGCAGCCGCATCGTTTGAAGATTGAGCCGTCAGGCATGGGGTCGGAAAGCTCCTCGGTGAAGGGGTTGCTGGTCGTGGTGCTCGGGGTGAGCTGCGGTTTTCGTCGACGGACATGGACGCGTGCCTTCGGTGCGCGATCAAGTCGCCCCAGGGATGTGATCGGCGTTGTCGTCTGGTGAGGCCGCGCAGCGTCCGGACGGTGCCGGAGCCGGGATGTGGATCACGGTGTACGACCAAAGTCCCGCGCCCGTGGCGCGCCGCGAAGGCAAGCCTGTGAAGGCGTGGCCGGGGCAGCGGTATCTCCGGCGCGTGCGCCGGGCACACGAGCGCGGCCAGGGCCGGTGGAACCCTCGTCGGTGCCAGGTCGTGGTGTTCGAGCTGCGGCCATCTCGGCGAAACCGGAGGATGCCGCCTCTGCCGGGCTGGCCTTCCTGACAACTGGTGACAGCCGGGGCGCCCAGCTGAATGCGGGGACCGGTGTCGACCCGGCAAGGGGCACAGGTTCGGCGAGGACGCCGGAGGCACGGCACAGTCTGGGCGTCCGCCCTGTGAAGGCGGGTGCCGTGCGTCCGGCGGGTTGGCTGGGCCGCCCCTCGACCGTCCGGCTGGCCGGGGCGGTCGAGGGGCGGCGGTCAGGTGGTCAGTGCGGCTGGTAGCTGTGGTCGCCGTCGACGATGGCTTCGTCGCCCGGCCGGTCGGGGTCGTGGATGGGGTGTGGGGCGAGTGGCTCGACCTTGCCGCAACAGGGGTCGTCGGGCGGCCACAGGTGTGGGG